>JAJFJI010000117.1 GCA_021774205.1 Nitrosomonas sp. | reverse complement strand
CTACTCAATACTACTCGTGAATAACTACTATCTCGGCAAGCAATGATTTGCCCACCCGTTAGCTACACCGCAAAAGGTAGTCGTCCTGCTCCTCCAAGTCAAGTAGTTTGTCATAAAATTTCCACTTCTTTTGTAGGGATGTTAGCTGACATATCTGCAAAGATTAATATAAATAAAGTATTATATTCTTGCATAACACTTCAAAAAGATTCTACTTGACAATTTCGTTCATTACATTACACCTGTTTATTACATTTATTTATCACCTCCTCCATATGTCCAATTTAAAAAAAAATGCTTTTTTATTATTACTCAACTTTCCACTCTCGCCATCCTTTTAACAAAGGGAAAAATAACCCTAATCTTAGCTCCCGACTGTCAATCATTCGCATTAATACCGCATAACGGTCAAGCTGGGAACGATAACGCGCTTGTTCGCGATCAAGAAACGTTTCCACACCACCACCTTCATGACTGCTCGTCTTGTAATCTACAATCCACCGTTTACCATCCACATCACAGAAAGTACGATCCATTACAAAATTTAACCGCTCTCCGTTGATCGTCGCGGTCATTCTAAGCTCATTCTGAGCATCTTGATGCGGACCCAGTAGCCATTGGCCCCGGCTATCACTTAACGAATGCGTAAGCGCGGCAAAGACACGCTGAACGGCATTTTCTATTTCTTCTTTAGAACCACTCATCCCATTAGTAATTAGTGTTTGCCTGAATACATGACGAAGTCCCTGAATTCTTGCAACATCCCAACCTTTCATTTCGTCTTCAGCGATACGTTGCAACCAACGATGAACAACCGTTCCAATATGACGTGCTATTTCACCCGCCCACGAAAATTCAATCTCGTCGTGTACATGCAATTTCTCTTTTGATGCACACCACATGACCGGTTTTGGAGATGGTGGCAGTGTCCAAATTGATTCAAGACGATAGCTTGACTGATCTATTATCATTTGGCTCTCGTCACCTGTTTCACTATTTTGTGGCAATAATGCGCCTGACGATAACAGCTCATCAGCCGCTTTATCGTAAATTGGTCGCACTACCTGCCAAAGCTTATGTAACAGCGCCCCCGAAACCGGCCGCTTAACGTCTGCTTTGTCTAATGATAAGCCGACATCACCTAGTAAATGCAAAGATTCTTTAGCGCGTGTCGCTGCAACATAAAGTAAGCGCTGATTCTCAAAATGCGCTTTGTCGTTATCAAGTTTTTGCAACCAAGTGTAAATAGGGTCATTATTCACGCCAACTTCATTTATCGGCGCAAGCAGTAAGTCAACAATGCCATCACCCCCTGTTCCGTTCAATCGGTTACGTGGACGCTCCATCCACTTGAGTAGCCGTTTATTATCATTCCTTGAAGCGCGACCCAGACCGGGAACAATCACACAGTCAAACTCCAAACCCTTAGCCTTGTGTATCGTCATGATTTGCAATGTCTCATCAGCTTCCAAATCAGGTAACGCATACAGTTTGGTCAAACCATGCTCAAATACGGCAAGATCTGGAATTTCTCCCGCCACTTCATGTGATTCGAGATAATCCAGATAAATGATGGCATCTTCCAAACCTGTTGCACCTTGATTTGCGCCCCCTTCACCACAGCTAAGGCAACCCGGACCCCCCACTGCGAGCCAAGCCGCCTCCACAGTTGCTCGCAATGTTTGTCGGTAACGGTTAGCAATACACTGTGCCAATGTTTCACGTAAACGAATTAAGCGTGTATATCCATCAGAAGAAATTGTGCATAGGTGATTCTCATCATTAAGCAATTCCCACACCGTTTGAGGTTTCTTTTTTACTGATTTATTTTCATCAACCGTTCCATTAGATCGGGCTAAAGTTTTTTTCGATGCAAAAGCAGCGAGATCCTTAAGTGTCAGGCCACACCAAGGTGCACGTAACAGCGCAAACCACGCCAGTCGGTCAGCCGGATGCATGAGCGCACGTGTTAATATCAGCAAATCTTGTACCACTGGCTTATAGGAAAGCCGCTCAATTTCCACTGCGCGGAAACGTAAGCCAGACGCCTTTATTTTCGTAATAATTTTTTCCAGATGTCCGCGATTCCTTACCAGAATAGCAACCTTGGCAGATGGGTTCGCACGTCGGTATTGCCATACGATCTCAGCTACTTTCTTTGCCTCACAAGCACCCGCGTTATTAAAAAAAGGATGCACCCTGACCGCAGTTTTCTCAAGCACCGCGTGTGTCGCAACAGAAGGCACATATGATACTGCGCCTAATGAAATATCCTCATTAATGGGCATGATTCTAGAAAAAGCATCATTCACCCACTCAACAATCCCACCCTGCGACCTAAAATTTGCGCACAATGTGATGGGATGCAAGACAATATTACCGATACCCTGATTACGAGCACGCAAAAATAACCCGACTTCAGCTTCACGAAAACGGTAAATAGACTGCATCGGATCACCAACAGCGAACAAACTTCGTCCATCGCCCTTCTCCCAACCAGCAATCAGTTTCTCAATCAGTTGATACTGACTAATTGATGTATCCTGAAATTCATCAATTAATATATGCTGTATTCGGTAATCCAATGCCAGCGCAAGATCGGTCGGCGCATCAGGTGTCCCCAACGCAAGTAATGCACCCTGCGCAACTTCCGTAAAGTCAACTTTGCAAGATAATTGAAATACCACTTTAAGTTGCCCCACAGCATAGGGCAGCAAGCGGGTTATCGCGCCAAGCACTTCCCATTGCGTCTCTGAATAATGCGGTGGCGGCAAACGACACATATCACTGAGTGCACAACGCAGATCGTCATTTGCTCGGAGTATTTCAATCAAAGCAAAAACCCGGTCTTTCCACTGTCTTGCAGTTTCTCTTTCAGCTTTTGTTTTGCCTGGGGGGAACCCCTCGCTAACGGTCCATTTTTTTCGCCACTCGCCTTCTTTAGTAAGCAGCAAACCGGCTACACCACACCAATGTTTTACTGACCCGTCACCTGGCAACCGTTCAAGATCCATACATGCAATAATGAGTGATTGTTGGCCACTAGCGACAAGGTTTGACGCTGCGTAGCGGAGCAGTGCAAGCAATTCATTGCACAATGAATCAGGAAACAGACTGGAAACATGGTCCAGCGCATCGTGTCGTATATTTTCTAGCGCTGCTTCCAACTCATCACGCGTCTTGCCATGGACATGACGTAACCAGTGATCGCGACGCGCCAACATTTCAGCAAGCAATATTTCAATACGCGCTATGTCGTTATCCAAATGTTGC
>JAJFJI010000116.1 GCA_021774205.1 Nitrosomonas sp. | reverse complement strand
CATTTGCGCCTCTAAAGAAAGCGGCACATGCACGGCCATCTGGTCACCATCAAAGTCAGCATTAAAAGCAGCGCAAACCAGAGGGTGCAACTGAATTGCTTTACCTTCAATCAAAACTGGCTCAAATGCTTGAATACCCAGACGATGCAGTGTTGGCGCACGATTTAGCATCACGGGGTGCTCTCGAATCACTTCCTCTAAGATATCCCACACCACGGGTGTTTCATTTTCCACTTCTCGTTTAGCCGCTTTAATGGTACTGGCAATCCCCATTATTTCCAGCTTGTTAAAGATAAATGGCTTGAATAATTCAAGTGCCATTTTCTTTGGTAATCCGCATTGATGCAGTCTAAGTTGCGGCCCCACAACAATAACGGATCGTCCAGAGTAATCAACGCGCTTCCCGAGCAAATTTTGACGGAAACGCCCTCCTTTTCCTTTAATCATATCTGCAAGAGATTTCAGTGCGCGCTTATTGGCACCTGTCATTGCTTTCCCTCTGCGGCCATTATCCAACAACGAATCGACCGATTCCTGTAGCATCCGTTTTTCATTTCTAACGATTATTTCCGGCGCTTTCAACTCAAGCAAACGTTTCAAACGATTGTTACGATTGATCACACGGCGGTAAAGGTCATTCAAGTCAGAGGTAGCAAAACGTCCACCATCCAGCGGAACCAAGGGACGCAACTCCGGTGGCAATACCGGCAAAACGGTCAATATCATCCATTCCGGTTTAATTCCGGATTTATTGAATGCTTCTAGCACTTTCAGACGCTTGGAAAGTTTTTTTAATTTGGTTTCAGAACCAGTACTTTCCATTTCTCGCCGCACGGTTTCAATTTCTACGTGAATGTCAAGACTATTTAACAGATCCCGGATACCTTCAGCGCCCATACTCGCGCTGAATTCATCACCAAATTCTTCGGTCTTGGCCAAATAATCGTCCTCTGTCAATAATTGACATCGAGCCAATGGCGTCATACCGGGATCCGTCACCACATAGGCTTCAAAATAAAGAACGCGTTCGATATCCCGCAAGGTCATATCCAACACCATGCCTAATCGTGACGGCAACGACTTCAGGAACCAGATATGCGCAACAGGTGAAGCAAGTTCAATATGCCCCATACGTTCACGCCGCACTTTGGACAAGGTAACTTCAACACCGCATTTCTCACAAATTACGCCACGATGTTTAAGTCGCTTATACTTTCCACATAAACATTCGTAATCCTTCACCGGGCCAAAAATTTTAGCGCAAAACAGGCCGTCTCTCTCTGGCTTAAACGTCCGATAGTTGATGGTTTCAGGTTTTTTTACTTCGCCATAGGACCAAGAACGGATCTTCTCTGGAGAAGCAAGACCAATTTTGATTGAATCAAATTCTTCTTTATGAGTAACCTGTTTAAATAAATCGAGCAGTGCTTTCATTTGTCACTCCAGTTAATCAGGGGGGCAGTATAAAAAGTCAGTTGTATAGAAAAGAAATCGAAAAAACCAGATCGTTCACATAGTTGCATAAGAAGCATTAATAATGATCCTGATCCAGATCGATATCCATTCCCAACGAGCGGATTTCTTTTACTAACACATTGAATGATTCGGGCATACCAGCATCTATCTTATGATCCCCCTTAACGATGCTCTCGTACACTTTTGTACGTCCATTTACATCATCTGACTTTACGGTCAGCATTTCTTGCAATGTATATGCAGCGCCATAGGCTTCCAATGCCCAAACTTCCATCTCACCAAAACGCTGCCCACCAAACTGGGCCTTACCACCAAGCGGCTGCTGGGTCACCAAACTATAAGGACCTGTAGAACGCGCGTGCATCTTGTCATCGACCAAGTGGTGCAATTTTAATACATGCATGTAACCGACTGTAACCGACCGGTCGAACGCTTCACCTGTTCTGCCATCATAAAGTGTTACCTGCCCAGACTGTGGCAAGCCAGCCAATTCCAACATCATCTTGATCTCACGCTCGGTGGCGCCATCAAACACAGGTGTCGCAAAAGGAACACCATCGGTTAAATTTCTGGCCAAGGCCAAAACATCCTCATCAGATAACAGGGAAAGATCTTCTTTTTTCCCGTTACTATTGTAAATTTTTTCGAGAAATTTTTTGATCTCAGGAATTTTTTGTTGCGCGCACAACATCGCATTAATCTTATTCCCCAGCCCTTTCGCTGCCCAACCCAGATGAACTTCTAGAATCTGACCGACATTCATACGTGATGGCACGCCTAACGGATTCAACACTATATCGACTGGGGTACCATCAACCATATACGGCATGTCTTCTAAAGGCACAATTTTTGAAATCACACCTTTATTACCATGGCGGCCTGCCATTTTATCACCAGGCTGCAAACGCCGCTTTACAGCAATGTAAATTTTAACCATTTTCTGCACACCTGGCGGCAACTCATCGCCCTGTGTAAGCTTTCTCTTTTTCTCATCAAATGCGGCATCGAAGGTTTTTCGCTTTTGCGCCATACCCTCTTTTACTTGTTCAAGCTG
>JAJFJI010000115.1 GCA_021774205.1 Nitrosomonas sp. | reverse complement strand
CCTAGAGATGGAATGAGCGTCGCTATCATGGCAAAGACGAAAATTTTACTTTTAATACTTTTCAAAGTAGATATTCCACCCAATAAAGACTGCATAGGACATCAGATGCAATGTGTAAATAAATTTCTTGCATGGTATTTTTAGAATAAATTAAAGTAATTGCTCCTTATGCAGATGTATAAAAGTAATTCTACGGGTTATCGTCATCATGGCTAATTGTTACTTAGCGGAGACGGCTGTCTGTCCGGGAAATGACTAAGCTGGTAGCCATGCCATAACCGATTAGCAATAAATAAAGCGATGGTATCTGCATGCTGTTGCAAGCCGGTATTTCCCAATTCACGTGTGGTTTGCCGAAACAGATCAAGCCAACGTTTAAATAACGCTGCGGTTAATTCTGGTAAGACCATGTGTTTCGGCATGGGTGCACCCCGAAAACGATTTGTGCCACGTAACTGGGCTGACCAAAAATTAGTCATTTGGATAAAATGTGCATCCCAGTCAATAACATGCGCTTCAAATATGGGGCCCAACGAGGGGTCTTTCCTAGCTTTTGCATAAAAAGTATGAACAAGCTGTTCGATTTCTTCTTCGGCATATAAATTTGGATCGGGTGTTGGAATTGCAGATTGATTCATAATAATGAGTAAGGAGGCTTTGTAAATAGAAATTATATCTGGATAAGTGATGGATAACTATCTTAGCGTTGGGCTGATTTAATATTGAAATTGAATTAGGTGCTAACACGCGAGTATTTCTTGACATATCAGTAGCAACGACCAATTTGCCAAAAACATGAGTCATAAATCCTTTTTATAGGCGTACTTATTTTGTAAACGAACGTGCGTTGGATAGCTTGGTTTTGGTGAGTGTGAGTAGCCGGTCAGTAAATGGGATTGCACACCATTAATTATTTTTTGGATTGTCTCGAGTGAAAACCCACTCGTCCTTGTTGCTTGCGTTAGTATTAAAGGAATAACCTGCCAGATTAAATCCTTTGATATCTTCAGGATTTGTCAGTTTATGTTGAATAATATAGCGACTCATTAGACCACGGGCTTTTTTGGCAAAAAAACTAATTATTTTATAAACGCCATTTTTTTGATCTTTAAATACCGGAGTGATCACGTTGGCGTTTAGTTTGTCAGCTTTGATGGATTTATAATATTCAATGGAGGCCAAATTAACCAATGCGCTGTTTTGCTGCTTTTTTAAATCCTGGTTAATGGATTCAGTAATAATGTCGCCCCAGAAAGCATAGAGATCCTTACCACGAGGATTGTTAAATTGCGTGCCCATTTCCAGTCGATAGGCCTGGATAAGATCTAGCGGACGCAAAACGCCATACAATCCGGAGAGGATACGCAGGTGATTTTGAGCAAATGCCAGTTCGTCAGGGTTGAAGGATTCCGCGTCTAGGCCGGTGTAAACATCACCTTTGAAGGCCAATGCCGATTGTTTGGCATTATTCAAATTAAAGGGTAACGACCATTGGTGATAGCGATTAGAATTTAAGGTGGCGAGCTTCGGACTGATGGACATCAAGTCACCAATTTTATCCGGTTCCAGCCGCTTTAGTTGGTCAATCAGTTCCGCCGAGTCGTCAAGGAAGTCTGGTAAGGTATTTTTATTGGTCGAAGCAGGCGTTTCAAAATCAAGCGTTTTTGCAGGTGAAATAACAATCAACATAGGCTGGTCAGGCATTTATTCTGGAGTTGAAAATTTTAAACGAAAAAATATTTAGTATTGGAAAATTCTGTTTAGTTCCTGGCGCAATGATTCTCCAGTTTGTGGCGCGTATTGTGTCTGGAGAATTTCTCCGTTTGCTGAAAAAAATACCAATGCAGCCGGTTGAAGGCTATATCTGTCGGTGATTACTTTTCCGGCAGGTGTTTTTATGTCGACGACGATGAATTCCAGGCGTTCTGCATATTCGTCTCTGACTTCGTTCATGGCAACCATCGTTTCCCCGCTTTGAAGAATGTTGTTATCATGAACCAGTGCCAATACGTTGGCGCCTTGTCCAATTAACGAAGTGTCTTCGGAAAAACCCCGTGGGAGAAGCGATACTGCAAGGATGGCTATCAGCAAGATTAATGTAATTGTGATCAGTTTTGGCCAGATACTTCGCTTGGTGTCTGGGTTCTTTGAATTTTTTGTTTGCATGATTTATTCTCGTTAAATGGTCATTTCGGTAGCAAGTGTAGCAAATTTATTACTGCAATATGTCAAATCTGGATGCCTGTCAGGCGACAGTGTTTCCGCATTTGAATATTATTGCAAAATACAGGCACTTTTGGCTATCGCGTGGGTATTGTTTTTAAATGATTCTAAATCATTTGGTTGCGTGTGAGGCCGTGATCCAGTTAATTTTATTGGATGATAAATGATGTGTCGCAGCGTGCTAAATAATGGAGGGATAATGCGAAAATCTGGAAGCAATTTAACCATAATAATGCCTGCAGCAATTTTACTGGTGTTATTAATTGTACCATTTACAATGAATTATCTTTCGCACTTGATGACGGTTGCCAGGGAATCTGCGATTCCACTGATTATTAAATTTCCGGTAGTGGATAGTTCCGCATTTACGGTTCCACCTAAGGTGCGGCAGTATGAAGGCTTTGAAGTGTCTATGCATTTGGCAACAAAAAAGCTGGCTGATTTAATCAATAAAATTGGAGAAATGACGACGGAAGGAACGGGCGTGCAAGGTATTACTGGCAAGGTGTCCCCCGAAATGAAAGCTGAGATAATAGGAGACGGCTTGATTGTCGAAAATCGGGGAGCGCAAGAGCAGTTGTACGTCATGGATGATGAAACGCACTGGACATGGAATGTTTTTCCAGAATCATCGGGTAACCATAAGATTAAATTTCGTCTTCATCTCCATGTCTATGAAGACGGTAAGGATACGCCGACAATTGTTGATGTGGCTGACGCGAATGTCAATGTTCAGGGAAATCTGTCCGGATGGATAGCGCGAAACTGGGGTTGGATGGTTCTATTGTTCATACTGCCCATCGTAGGGTGGCAGGTTAAGCGAAAATATTCCAGTATTTCGTCTAGGGAGTAAATGCGTGCGTAGTTAGCAGGGTAAGCTTCTAGGGGCAACCGGTGAGAAGCAAGAAATCACAAATTTTTATGTTTTTCCTGTCACTAAGTTCGCTAAAATAAATAAGCTGAATTTTTATGGGTTGAAAAATAAACAAAGATTCTTATATCACTAACAGTGAACGTTATCGTTGTTTGAATATTTTTCAATCTAATGGAGGTTAGTATGACTATCACACGTTATGAGCCTTGGAGTTTACTGAATCGCTTGCAAAGAGAATTGGAGCAGGGACCGGCGGAGGGTTCTACGGCCACCGCAGAGTGGGCGCCAGCTGTTGATATCAAGGAAGACGCCGGCAAGTTTGTTTTACATGCGGATATTCCGGGTGTTAAGCCTGAAGAAAT
>JAJFJI010000114.1 GCA_021774205.1 Nitrosomonas sp. | reverse complement strand
AACCTGAACAAACTGTCTTAACAAAACCTGGTTGTTTTTTACGATCAACAAAGCTTGGTCCAGGAAAAAGACCCGCCACCAAGTATGTTTCACGTTGCTGAGCAACCATGATCTGGCTTCGGTGACATTTTGCAAGGCTGCCGCCGCATCGAAATTTGCCGCTTCGCCACGTAACGCAAGTTTTCCGGGAAAAGGAATCGCCTGAGAAATGCCAGGCCCAATCATCGTCATATCTTCCTGGCCGGTATTAAACGTATTAATTGGCAGATTTCTGGCGTTGAAACTGATTTCAGGATCAGGCAGGGTGCTGACCTGTGATGGTATCGCAGCCATAGCTTCTGCGCGTGCCCGCATTTGCGCCAGGTCGGGGTTGTTCTGGGCGGCCAGTTTTGTCACCTTGTTCAGTGTTAGAACGTCCTGTTCTTCACTGGCAGCGGCACTGTTTGTAACTAGCAATACGCCACTAGTAATAACGCATAGGAAGTTGAAAATATGCCACATAATAGCCTCATATTCGTGATGGATAAAAAATGATTGGAAACAAACACCGTGTCACAAGAAATCAGCGACAGGCGTCGAATTTATTGTTTATCAGTGAGTTTTGCAGGATGATTTAGCTTGGCACAGGGAAACATGTGCAGTCTATGGTTTGCCGATGCTATCGGTATGTTCCTAGTGTTGCGCTAAATGGGATCAGGTGCGGGGAGGATGTTGGGGCAGATCAGGAATAAAAGAAACCGTGTTGATGTTTCTTGATTGATGGGCAGAAGAATTGCTTACGAGTATGCTTGTAGAATATGCAGTTGTAATCAGCGTGCCGCAGCTTGCATGACATAATGTGTTCACTTCACAGCCTTGGTTGGCGGTCATATTGCCATCCATTGGTTGCTGGTGATCCACATCAGCATTGCTTTGGTGCGCGCAGTGAGGCGTAGAAGCGGCAACAACGCCTTGTAGGGGTAGCCACAGCATCATTAAAATCAGTAGAAATCTGCGCGTAAAAAACTTCACCATTGAATTTATAACCGATTAGTAATCTCAAAAGGCATCATGCAAATATTCTGTAGTCTCATGCATTCTATACACCAATGCGGGTTCAGTGTCAAATTTAGCTTTGTAGACATAACCATGGATAGTTTCCAATAGATAAATTCTTTTATGGAAAATCTGAAGTAAATCAAAACCTGCTAATGACGCGGGAAACCTCAATTCTCTCCATGCAGCTGCCAGATTCAATTTTCTTGATTCTACTCGACTTGCCCTTATATCAAAATTATATCGTTTGATGAGAAGATGACATGTTAAATGTTCGAATGCCTGCCGTCGCGGGATTGTTTTATTCTGCCGATACACGGCGACTTGCACAGGATGTACAGCAGTTGTTAGCTGGCGCGCAGCCGTATGATTTAAGCCCCAAAGCGTTGATTGTTCCACATGCGGGCTATGTTTATTCGGGTGCCATCGCAGCGACAGCTTATGCAACATTGCGTTCCATTGCTGCGCAGATACAACGCGTGGTGTTGCTTGGCCCGACCCATTGCGTTACAGTTCGTGGACTAGCATTACCAGCGGCGAATTTTTTCGATACCCCATTGGGGCAGGTAACGCTGTATTCGGAGGCCGCGCGTGCCATTGCCCATCTGCCACAAGTCATTGTCAGTGGTGAAGCACATGCACAGGAGCATTCTTTGGAAGTGCAACTGCCATTTCTTCAAAGTGTGCTGCCTGAATTCACTTTGCTGCCACTAGCTGTTGGTATGGTTACCGCTGAGGAGGTGGCTGAGGTACTGGACATGCTGTGGGGTGGCGAGGAAACACTGATTGTCATCAGTTCCGATCTTTCCCATTATTTGCCCTACGCCACCGCGCAGCGCGTTGATCATGAAACTGTACAATCCATTTTGCAGTTGCGTCAACCTATCTCACATGAACATGCCTGTGGTGGTACGCCTATCAGTGGTCTTATTGTAGCTGCGCAGAAACATCATCTGACGCCACATCTATTGGATTTACGTAATTCTGGAGATACCGCCGGGTCACGCGATCAAGTCGTGGGATATGCTGCACTGGCTTTTACGGGAGAAACCAAGCATGCAAGCTGAGGATGGCAGGATATTGCCAATTATTGCAAGGGATGCTATTTCAGATGCTGTACATGCGCCTCGCGCAACAGCTGTCTTTGATGAAACTGCACCTTGGCTTACTGAACAGGGCGCGAGTTTTGTTACGTTGATGCAAGATGGCGAGTTGCGCGGTTGCATCGGTACAGTGCAAGCACATCGGCCATTGCTTGCTGATATTAAGCGTAATGCCGTATCTGCCGCCATGGACGATCCACGTTTTCTCCCATTGACGCGAGATGAGCTTGCTGCTGTGAGAATTGAGGTTTCTTTGTTATCTGTGCCACAGCCGTTCGGCTATAGTGACGAAAAAGATGCCTTAGCGCAAATACGACCTGGCATTGATGGGATTGTGTTCGAATATGGCCGTCATCGCAGCACCTTTCTGCCACAGGTATGGGAATCGCTAGCGCAACCTCAGCAGTTTCTTGCTGCACTGAAGCTCAAAGCTGGACTGCCGAGTGACTTCTGGGCAGAAGACGTTAAGCTATCAAGTTACACGGTGAGCAAATGGCGCGAAACAGATTTGACTTAGGAGAATTAGAGTGGACGAACCAATCAGTCTTTCAGAACAACATCCGGCCAACTATTGGCATTGGTTAGATGATGGACGCATTCAGTGCGATCTGTGCCCGCGTGACTGCAAACTCCATGATGGTCAGCGTGGTGCTTGTTTTGTACGTGGCCGTGTTGGCGATACAATGGTACTCACTACTTATGGACGGTCCTCTGGTTTTTGTGTCGATCCTGTCGAAAAAAAACCACTGAATCATTTTTATCCTGGCAGCAGTATTCTGTCATTTGGTACCGCTGGTTGCAATCTTGCATGCAAGTTCTGTCAAAACTGGGACATTTCCAAATCACGCAGCTTTGATAAGCTTGCCGACCAGGCCAGTCCGGAAGCCATTGCGCGAAGCGCTGAAGAACTGGGTTGTAAAAGTATCGCTTTTACCTACAACGATCCAGTGATTTTTGCGGAATACGCGATGGACGTCGCTGACGTCTGTCATGCAAGGGATATCAAAACAGTGGCGGTAACTGCGGGTTATATCCATGAACAACCGCGACGTGATTTCTTTGCCAAAATGGATGCCGCTAACGTTGACCTCAAAGCATTCACGGATGAATTTTATGTCAAACAAACGGGCGCGCATTTGCAACCCGTGTTAGATACATTGAAATATCTTAAACGGGAAACAAAGGTATGGGTTGAAATTACTACGCTGCTAATCCCGGGCCTCAATGATTCAGCCCAGGAAATCAGTGCGATGAGCGCTTGGATTGCCAAGGAACTTGGCGTGAATGTGCCACTGCACTTTAGCGCTTTTCATCCAGACTATAAGATGACCCGTATCCCTGGCACGCCGACAGAAACACTAATCCAGGCGCGGCAAATAGCCTTGGATGCAGGACTGTTGTATGTATACATGGGAAATGTTCATAGTGCTGAAGGGGATACTACTTATTGTCCTTCGTGCGGCAGTATTTTAATCGTGCGCGATTGGTACGAAATCAAACAATACCATGTTGCCCCAGATGGCCATTGCCCGGATTGCAATATTCACATTGCAGGATGTTTCGAAAAATTTGCGGGACAATTTGGTAGGCAGCGAATTCCTGTTGCAATAGGTAGAGAAAAGTGAGTATGATATATGTTCATATTATAATTGACTTTTTCGAACATGGCAGGGGCTGGTTTTGTTGGTGAGTAATTGATCCAAAACTAGAAAAATGTGGCAAGCTGGCCTTGTTTTGGTCAGAGAGGCTGTTGGTAACTCAGGCCGTACGGAAGAAAAACAATTTAAAATCTATAGTTTGTGGATATTTCTCTAACGCTAAATGCAGCGCACACCCCATTTATGAAATTAAGTGGGATGTTATAGCCGAATATTTATCATAGGTTTTTTATCTAGTCAGAAGGCAACTGCTCTCCCACAAAAAAATATTTGACAGGTTTTTAGGCGAGAAAAACTTGATTTCGCATGGCTATACCTGGCGCGCAGTATGAAGCGCCAGCGGTAAACGAGGTAAACTGCCAAATCTGATGCAGACAATCTTTGGGACCGACTAAAAATTCATGAAGCAGCGGTACTGTTATTCGCCAAAGACCCGCATGTATCATTTGCCAATAACAGAGCGAACGGGATTTGAGAGTGTCAAAGGTTAAATAAAAGGTCTCGGGTTGTTTCAGAACCAGAGAATATGCGTATGCCTAATGGCGAATCTCTAGCGATCTGGAATCCATGGCCAATAAGGGATATAACCCACTTATCGCGATTCAAATTGCAGTGGCAGGTGAAGCTCATGAAACATAGGGAAAATCATTACGAAAAATTAACAACTAAAAGATATAGCCAAGAAATATCAAATACTTGAGAAAGTAGTGGTAATAATGCTTAAAGGACCTTCAGTTTAGGATAAATGTCCTATTTCATAACAAGAAAATCAGGACAAATGTCCTATTTCATGACAAGAAAATCAGGTTGAATGTCCTACATTAAATAGGAGTGATCTCCCTTATCTTAGAATTGCTTTGATCTTAGTATTGCTTTGATCTTCGAATATTAAGCGACCAACAATACTAAAATTTGGCGAAAAAGGATATTTGTTTTCCTGTATCCAAATATCAAAGGTCAAACAAAAGATCTCGGGTTGTTTCAGCGCAATTGAATATGCACGTGCTTATTGCCGGATCTCTCGCTATCTGAAATCCATGGCCAATAAGAGATATAATCCACTTGACGCGAATCAAATTGCATTGGCGGGCGAAGCTCATGGAATGAGGTGAGTAGTTATGTCAGAAGTTGGGTAGATTGCAACAGTGAATTGGTTCTGGCGGAACTGGCTAGTCTCTTCAGAGTCAGAGGGCTAGCCATAATAAATACCCTTATTACGTTTTATCAAAATCTTGTTCTTAGAGCATGGATTTTACTTTATTCATTTTT
>JAJFJI010000113.1 GCA_021774205.1 Nitrosomonas sp. | reverse complement strand
CGGTTGGTGCCACGTGAAATATTGACACCATGTCCAAGATCTTGAATTTTTTTCACAACGGTGTCGGTTTGTGCATCCGTCGCGTCATTGTTCATTATGATGATCAAGCCAATTCTCCAATTGCATGTTCAAGTGATTTTAGGAATTTCTGGTTTTCGGATTCAAGGCCAATGCTAGCGCGAAGATGACACGGCATTTCATAAATGCCAAGGGGACGTACGATGACACCTTGCCGCAGCAGACTTTGATTAACTTTTATTGCATTTGAATGATCACCTGCTATATGGAAGGTGATGAAATTGCCATAAGATGGGATATATTCAATGCCAAGTTTCCGCAACCCGTCAGTTAGTTGTAGCATGCCTGCACGGTTAAGTGCATAGGCGCGTTGCACAAATTCAATATCTTGCAGGGCGGCTAACGCGCCTGCTAGACCAATACTGCTTACATTGAACGGTTGCCGAACTCGGTTCATCAGATTAGCGACATCCGGGTGCGCTAATCCAAATCCTACGCGGATACCGGCAAGACCATATGCTTTGGAGAAGGTTCGCGTGACCAACAAGTTAGTAAATTGTTTGAGCCAGGTGACACTATTTGTTTTGTTGGCCTTAGGCAGGTACTCGTAATATGCCTCATCTAATATGACAAGCACATCCCGCGATACATGTTCGAGAAAATGCAATAAGTCATCCGTATTTGCTATTGTCCCAGTCGGATTATTGGGGTTTGCAATAAAAACAATGCGTGTTTCTGGTGTAATAGCATCTAGCATTGCCGCTATATCATGGCCATAATCCCGGGCAGGAACTGAGATTCCATTTGCGCCAATTGCTTGTACTAGTAACGGATAAATTGCGAAAGCATGTTGAGAATAAACGGCGGCGGCACCGGGTTTCAGGAATACCCGTGCGGCGAGGTCTAATACATCATTTGAACCATTGCCCAGAATGATTTGGTTTGCGCTAACGGCATAACGTTCGGATAGCGCAACTTTCAAATCAAAACCACTGCCATCCGGGTAGCGTGCAACTTCCTTGAGTGCGTTATTCATTGCTTCTAGCGCTAAGGGACTCGTGCCAAGAGGGTTTTCGTTGGAAGCAAGTTTGATGACGCTGCGCTCATCCAACGCTAATTCTCTGGCCAACTCTGAAATGGGTTTGCCGGGCTGATAAGGTTGGATAGCACGGACATATTCTGGTGCAAAGTCACATAAATACATAAAGTTAATATTGTTAGTGGTGAAAATGAGGGGATGTTAAGAAATCAAAATCGCCTGGAGGGTAGTAAACATATAGATCGAGCAGCTATTGTGCAGCAGGATAAGAACCAAGTATTTTGAGGAGTGCCGCTTTTTCGCGTATTGATGTTAATGCTGAGAAGATATTTTCATCATTTTGATGACCCTCTATATCTACAAAAAATATATATTCCCACAGATGAGTCCGTGATGGACGTGACTCCAGGCGTGTCATACTGACACCATGTTTCGCCAGCGGTGCTAATAACGCATGAATCGCGCCAGGGCGGTTGCTAGCCGACATGACCAATGATGTTTTGTCTTTGCCAGAAGCTTCGATATGCTGAGTTCCAATTGTTAGAAAGCGTGTCGTGTTTTTTGGATCATCTTCAATATTTTCGGCACAAATTGCAAGCCCAAATACTTCCGCGGCTC
Source organism: Nitrosomonas sp. (assembly GCA_021774205.1). Classification (GTDB taxonomy): domain Bacteria; phylum Pseudomonadota; class Gammaproteobacteria; order Burkholderiales; family Nitrosomonadaceae; genus Nitrosomonas. The sequence goes on along the minus strand of JAJFJI010000113.1, from coordinate 7,416 downwards.
GCTTGCTGGCGATAGCTGCCACATTTTTTTCTGAGGCCGCCAGGCGAGCTGCATCGGCGTTACTGGATGCATTGATACGTCTGACGCCAGATAAATGAGGCAGGTTTGTGTTGAGCCATTCATGGCACTGTGAGAAGGATTGGGGGTGCGAATAAATTTTTTCTATCGATGTTAGTTCAGGATTTTGCGCCATCAGAAACTGATGAACCGATAACTGGATTTCACCGCATACCGTTAACGATGTTTGTAACAAGAGGTCCATCGTTCTCCCGATTGCACCTTCAGTAGAGTTTTCTACCGGCACAACGCCATAGCTGGCAGCACCTGATTCCACTTTGCGAAATACCTCATCAATGGAGTTGCATGTTAATGTGGTAATTGCGCTGCCAAATTGTTTCAATGCGGCTTCTTCAGAGAAAGTGCCGAGCGGACCCAGGCAAGCGACGGTCATGGGTTTCTCCATGGCGCGGCATAGTGACATGATTTCTGTGAAAAGTCGTGTGATGTTGTCATTCGCCAAGGGCCCAGTATTTAACTGTTGTAGACGTGTCAATATCTGAGCTTCTCGCTCGGGGCGATAGACGATGCCGTTTTTCTTTCTCTGTCCAATTTGTTGTGCAAGTTCGGCGCGTGCGTTTGCCAGTTTTAGAATCTCATTATCAATGTTATCTATCTGGTCGCGAAGTTGTTTGAATTGTTCAGTCATGGCGAGAGAAATTTTTGGTGCATTGAAAATTATTCAGTTAGAACCGGCAAGTAGCGTGCCATTAGCACACCAGAGATCCTGCTGATATTGTCTATTGTTTCTTGGGGTGCAGGGCTGTCCACGTCAACTAATGTATAAGCCATTTCGCCGCGGGATTTATTGGTCATATTGTGTATATTTAGACCCGTTTTGGCCATATTTGTTGATATTTGTCCAAGTAGGTTGGGGGCGTTGGCGTTGGCCACCGCGACGCGATAGGGTGATTCACGGTCCATAACGACATCGGGAAAATTAACTGTGTTCGTGATGTTTCCATTCTGCAGATAGTCCATGAGTTGATTCACAACCATAACGGCGCAATTTTCTTCTGCTTCCAGTGTTGACGCGCCCAGATGGGGTAGTGTAATCACTGCGTTATGATGAAGTAACTTGTGGGTTGGAAAGTCGCACACATAGTACTTTATTTTTTTATTGTCAATTCCTGCTAAAACAGCATCTTCATCGATAATACCGTCGCGGGAAAAATTTAATAGCGTGGTGCCCTGTTTCATATTTTTCACGCTATCTTCGTTGATTAGCTGACGCGTGGCATCCAGTAATGGCACATGCAGTGTAATAAAATCACTGCAGCGTAGTAATTCTTCAATACTTTGTGCTTTTTTTACTGCGGCAGATAAACGCCAGGCTGCATCAATGGTTATATTTGGATCATAGCCGATAACTTTCATGCCAAGTTCAATCGCTGCGTCGGCAACTAGCTTTCCAATCTTGCCGAGACCAATAATACCCAGTGTCCGCCCGGGCAACTCAATGCCGGAAAACTGCTTTTTCCCTTTTTCAGTTTGTTTGTGAAGTACAGTATCATCTCCTCGTAGTTCATCAACAAATTGAAGCGCCGGAATTAAGTTGCGTGATGCCAATAGCATACCGGCTAAAACCAATTCCTTAACTGCATTGGCGTTTGCGCCAGGGGTATTAAATACTGGAACACCACGAAGACTCATGTCCTTGACGGGTATATTATTAGTCCCTGCACCTGCTCGGCCAATTGCAATCACACTGTTTGGAATATCCATTGTTTGCATATCGTGTGAGCGTACCAAAATGGCATCCGGATTGACTATTTCGTTACCAACCAGGTAATGATTGGCAGGAAAACAACCGAGGCCAACCGGCGAAATTTGATTGAGGGTGAGAATATTAAAGATCTTGTGCGCGCGCTCAGGCATGATTATTGGCGAACTCCTTCATGAATGAAACCAATGTGTTAACCCCTTCTATTGGCATGGCGTTATAGATTGAAGCGCGCATGCCGCCCACAGACCGATGACCTTTCAATTGGATTAGGCCATGTGATTCTGCCTGTTTCAGAAATTCTTTATCTAGCGCTGAATCTTTAAGCGTAAAGGGCACATTCATCCGTGAACGATCAGGTTTGGCTACCGGGCAATGATAAAAATCGCTGGAATCTAACAGCTCATATAATAGGTTAGCTTTAGTGATATTGATACGTTCTACTGCGGTTAATCCGCCCAGCTTCTTTAGCCATGTCAATACAAGTCCAGTGATATATAAGGCGTAAGTCGGTGGGGTGTTATACATAGAATGATTGTCGGCATGGATTTTATAGTCATACATAGTTGGTGTGCCAGGCAGAGTTATTCCCATCAAATCTTCCCGAATGATAACAACAGTGAGTCCAGCAGGCCCGATATTTTTCTGGGCGCCAGCATAAATCAGCCCGAACTTGGTGACATCCAACGGGCGGGATAAAATAGTTGATGACATATCTGCTACCAACGGGATATTGTTGTTTTTATCTGTTAAATCAGGAATCCAGTTAAACTCAACGCCCCCTATGGTTTCATTCGGTGTGTAATGGACATAAGCTGCGTTTGGATTAAGCTTCCAATCATGTTGATTTGGTGCGTAGGTGAAATTAGCATCTTCTGAGGAAGCGGCAACATTGACTGAACAGTATTTTTTGGCTTCTTTAATTGCTTTTTGCGACCATTGCCCAGTATAAATGTAATCAGCATCCTGCCTGCCGCGAAGCAAATTCATTGGCACCATGGCGAATTGACTGGATGCGCCACTCTGCAAAAATAACACTTTGTAATTTTCGGGTATTCCCATCAACTCGCGAAAATCGTTTTCTGCTTTTTCAGCAATGGACATAAATTCTTTACTGCGGTGACTCATTTCCATGACTGACATACCGCTGCCATGCCAATCAAGCAGTTCTTCGCTTGCCTGTTGTAGAACCTCTTTTGGCAAGACTGCCGGGCCTGCGCTGAAATTGTATATGTGGGACATAAAAAATCCGTAAAACTTTTAAAAAAATTGCTAAAAAAATTTCTTCAGTAATCGACGATTATTCTTCGTCTGTTTCAATCACTCTTTCCAATCCAGCAAGTTTCTCGCCATCATCCAGGTTGATCAGGGTCACACCCTGTGTAGCGCGGCTCATTTCACGTACTTCATTGACGCGCGTTCTAATTAGTACGCCACCGGTTGTAATCAGCATAATTTCATCATCTGGTTTAACTAATTTTGCTGTTACGACCTTGCCATTACGTTCGTTGGTCTTAATAGCAATCATGCCCTGAGTGCCACGATTATGGCGGGTATATTCATTAATTGGCGTTCGTTTGCCATAACCATTTTCAGTTGCAGTTAATACGGCGAGTTCTTCATCCTTGGCAACAAGCATGGAGATAACTCGCTGCCCCGCACCTAGTTTCATGCCGCGCACACCTCTTGCGTTGCGTCCTGTTGGTCGTACATCATTTTCATCAAAACGCATTGCTTTTCCATTGTCTGAGAACATCATGACGTCATGTTTGCCTTCGGTTAACGAGACGCCAATCAGATAATCTCCTTCATCTAATCCAATTGCAATGATGCCATTACTGCGTGGGCGGGAAAATTCAGACAGTGGTGTTTTCTTTACAACACCACCCGATGTAGCCATGAATATAAAACGGGTTTCATCAAAAGATTTCACTGGGAGTATGGCATTGATTTTTTCACCTTCTTCCAGTTGCACCAGATTGACGATAGGTCTGCCACGTGATACACGGCTACCTTGCGGTACTGTATAAACCTTGATCCAGTACACACGTCCCCGACTGGAGAAACACAATATATAATCGTGCGTATTCGCAATAAACAATTGATCAATAAAATCATTTTCTTTAGTCCCGGTTGCCTGTTTGCCGCGTCCGCCACGTTTCTGTGCGTGATATTCGTCTAACAGCTGAGATTTGATGTAACCGCCATGAGACAGTGTAACGACGACATCGGCTGGCGTAATCAAATCTTCCATGCCGAGATCTTGGGTGCTCGTCACGATTTCGCTGCGGCGTTTGTCGCCGAATTGTTCTCTAATGGCTATCATTTCTTCCGTGATGATAACCGTGATGCGAGCTGGGTTGGCAAGTATGTCAAGGAAGTCAATGACTTTATTCATGACATCCTTGTATTCCTCAACAATTTTATCCTGTTCCATGCCAGTTAAGCGTTGCAAGCGCATTTCCAGAATTGCCTGCGCTTGCGCATCGGATAAGTAATAGCCTTGTTCTGACAAACCAAATTCTTTTGCTAATCCCTCTGGACGAAATGCTGCTGAATCCGTTGCTGCGCGAGTAAGCATTTCTTCTATCAACTGAGATCGCCAGGCTCTTGCCATTAAGCCCTCTTTTGCTACGGCAGGCGTTAGCGCTGCCTTGATTAAGGCGATGATTTCGTCAACATTGGATAATGCGACCGCGAGACCCTCGAGTAAATGACCGCGCTCGCGTGCTTTTTTCAGTTCAAACAGGGTGCGCCGTGTAACAACTTCACGGCGATGGCGCAGAAATGCAGCTAATATTTGCTTGAGATTCAGTAATTGCGGTTGGCCGTCCAGCAGTGCAACCATATTCATGCCGAAAGTATCTTGCATCTGTGTTTCTTTATACAAGTTGTTCAGTACGACCTCGGGCACTTCCCCTCGTTTGAGCTCAATAACGACGCGCATCCCTGATTTGTCCGATTCGTCGCGCAAATCAGAAATGCCTTCAATTTTTTTGTCTCGAACCAATTCGCCAATACGTATTAACAAATTAGCCTTGTTTACTTGATAAGGTAACTCGTCGATGATAATACACTGACGATTCCCTTTATCCATATCCTCAAAATGCGTGCGGGCGCGCATAATGACTCGTCCACGTCCAGTACGATAGCCATCTCTAACACCAGAAATGCCGTAAATAATCCCGGCAGTTGGAAAATCAGGTGCTTGGATGTGTTCGATTAACTCGTCGATACTCGTGGCAGGATTATTTAATAGGGTGAGGCATGCTTCGACAACTTCATTCAAATTGTGCGGTGGAATATTGGTTGCCATGCCAACGGCAATACCAGAGGAACCATTGATGAGCAGATTTGGGATTTTCGCTGGCAGAATAAGTGGCTCTTTTTCTGTCTCGTCGTAATTTAGGCCAAAATCTACCGTTTCTTTATCAAGATCGACCAAAAGTTCGTGCGCAATGCGCGACATACGGATTTCGGTGTAGCGCATTGCTGCAGCGTTATCTCCATCCACCGAGCCAAAGTTTCCTTGTCCGTCCACTAGCATGTAGCGTAACGAGAAATTCTGAGCCATGCGGACAATCGTGTCATATACGGCGGTGTCGCCGTGTGGGTGATACTTACCAATCACGTCGCCAACGATACGCGCGGATTTTTTGTAGGGACGGTTCCAGTCATTGGAAAGTTCATGCATTGCAAACAGAACGCGCCGATGTACGGGTTTTAGGCCATCCCGCACATCCGGCAGTGCACGCCCTACAATTACGCTCATGGCGTAATCAAGATAGGAACGCCGCATCTCCTCTTCGAGGCTGATGGGCAAAGTTTCCTTTGCAAATTGATCCATTAGTTATAATTTCTCTGAGAAACAGTGAATTGAGATATGTGCTATTTTTTATGTCCACGACACAAAAAACACGCTATTCTATCATGTTGCGATGCTATCTCTGTTAACTTTGATATTGAATTGCTACGAGCTTTAAAGAAATGATGAAAACAAGTTTAGATTGCCGCGGTTATGTTTTGAACCAAGCAGGCAATCACTACTAGCATTATCTTTAAATCAATATATTTTGTCGATTTTTGGATCAAATCATGACAATAGGCTGAATAATTAATGGAAAAAAAGCTTGATAAAGCTGGTTAAATAGGTAAAGATGCGCACTTTTATAATTTGATTCTAGCAATCTCATTTATTAGCGGCGGCTTCTGTTGCCGTATTTCGCTTTACTTCTAAAATCGAGTACTGTCCCGTGTCCCATCTGATGCAAACTTATGCACCATTGCCTGTTACCTTTGCCAAAGGTGAGGGCGTATGGCTGTGGGATGATAAAGGTAAACGTTACCTTGATGCACTTGCAGGTATTGCCGTGTGTGGATTGGGCCATTGTCATCCAAGATTAGTTGAAGCGCTTTGCGAGCAGGCCAGAACACTGATCCATACTTCAAACCTTTATCAAATTGATAAACAGGAAAAATTGGCGACAAAATTAGTGACATTGTCTGGTATGGATAATGTTTATTTTTGTAACTCAGGTGCGGAAGCAAACGAAGCGGCGATTAAACTGGCAAGGCTTCATGGACACAATAAAGCAATAGACCTGCCCACCATTATTGTTATGGAACAATCTTTTCATGGCCGCTCTATGGCGACCTTGACTGCGAGCGGTAATCGTAAAGTTCAGGCCGGCTTCGAGCCCTTGCTCACGGGTTTTGTTCGGGTTCCTTATAATAACATTGATGCCATTACCCACGTTGCGATACACAATAAGAATATAGTTGCCGTGCTGGTGGAGCCGTATCAAGGGGAAGGGGGTGTCAATATACCGCAAGCACATTATTTGCAAAATTTGCGCCGGATATGTGATGAAAATGATTGGTTTTTAATGCTCGACGAGGTGCAATGTGGGATTGGTCGTAGCGGAAAATGGTTTGCTTTTCAGCATAGCGCTATCGTGCCAGATGTCATGACGCTGGCTAAGGGATTAGGTTCCGGTGTGGCGATTGGCGCTTGTGTGGCCAAGGGTAAGGCATCGGGCGTATTTAAACCCGGTAATCATGCATCGACTTTTGGCGGAAATCCATTAGCCTGTGCCGCTGCGCTTGCTACACTGCGTATCATTGAAGAAGATGACTTGATTAGTCATGCGATGAAGCTAGGTAATTTTATTCGCGACAGATTGAAACACTTTCTTGCTGGGGAAGCAGGTGTGGTTCAAATTCGCGGGCAAGGTTTAATGATTGGCATTGAGCTTGCGAAGCCATGTGGCGAATTAGTAGCCAAGGCGCTAGCACGAGGGTTATTGATAAATGTAACATCAGATAGCGTGGTGCGCTTGCTGCCAGCACTCGTGATGCAACAGAATGAAGCAGAACAAGTCGTTGAAACCACTTCCTTGCTAATCAAAGAATTCTTACATAACGCTGATAGTTAGTCATTGCGTTTATCTGGTCTAAAAAATTCATTAAGTTGCCAATACCATGCAATTAAAGCATTTTTTGCAGTTCAATGATTTCAGCGGCAAAGAGTTTGAATATTTATTCGAGCGTACCCGTTGGATCAAGCAGGAATTTAAACAAAGCCGTCGATACTGGCCATTGGTTGATCGAACTTTGGCAATGATTTTTGATAAACA
>JAJFJI010000112.1 GCA_021774205.1 Nitrosomonas sp. | reverse complement strand
ATTAATAACCAGATATTCTCCATCTGTACCGGTATAGTAAAAATCGTTATCAGCATCATTGACTTGTCCTGTTGCAGCCAAAGTCAGTGATCCATTTGCTGTACCAGTTGAATTTGCATCGTTGACTATTTTAAAATTTATTGTTCCAAAATCATTTGTTGGATGAGTTGCCGTAACAAAAGCGGCAACGGTATCGGTTGTGAAATCTAAGGTATTCGTAGCAAGGGTAGAGGAAAAGTGCTTGAGTTTTTCTTCACAAAATACAAACGCTGAAGCAATATCGCCAGTAGAGACACCCAGTTTCCAATCCCCCCCGAACGCACTATTCCCCGTTAAATTATTTGATGCAGCAATATTTGCGCCGGTAATATTTGCCAGATTATTAATAAAAGCTCGGCCATTTGTGCCTTTCGCAACGTCACAACCATAAATAAGAAAATCGGTATTTTGTTTGAATCCCGCTTGCCAAGAAAATAATGCGTGCTGATACTTGCTCAACGTATCCGTTGATAAAACACTATTGCCCAGTGACAGATAGCCAACATTTCCGTGTGAAATGATATGTATCGCATCCAGGCCAGCGCGTTGTTGCAAAATGTTGGTGATCTGCAGGATGCCATCTTGCTTGCTATCGAGGACATGAATTTCGATGCCCGCTTTAACCCCTTTAACCAAAGTTTGACAATCGTCAATACCTCGATCAATAAATGCAATCTCTTTACGTTTTATTTTTGACTCAGAAAATTTACTTTTTATTGCTATAGGGGTTCTGGCGTAGACCATAAAAATACCTCGTATAAAATGCGCTGCCTTCAATGCTTTATAGAAAATCAATGGCATCATTAAACCACTGCATCTATCTCATCCATTCAATTAGTTACATAGCTTTAACGGTATAATTCAAAGCTTCTTTACAAACACTTATGGGGGTGACATTAGAGCAACATACTTTGCTGGTTTATGACGCTTGCACTAGAGGATTTAATAAATTGGATGTGAACCCTGCCCGACTATTGACAGACTTAGATGATACTTGGACGATTCTAGTTGAACCGATTCAAAGCGTTATGTGACGATATAGCGCGCCCAATCCCTATGAGCAACTAAAGGCATTAACACGTGGCGGAAGGTATTATTAAGGAAGCGTTGCAACAATTTGTTGGTGAACTGGATATTGCTGAGGTTGAAAAACAACGCTTGCTGACCATGACCCCACAAAATTATATCGGCCAAACGATTGGCTTAGCACGCAATATTAGAATTCAATGAAATTCTAAAAGATGCTGAGAGACTTTTTGATCCAAATCTTCTTTCCAGCTTTTTGGCATCACTTGCTCAACCTTTTCCAACATACTCAAGGTATCATTTAACTCGTTTTCTGGTTCTGATTGCTGCTTCGCCGTTGATAACCATAAATAAGATTTTGCAAGATTGTCAGCAGTTGGCATGCCTGTCTCTTCCGATAGCGGCGCATTGAAGTATAACCGTGCTGTTTGATAATAAGCAGGCAAATACCCCTGACCGGCAGCCATTTCAAACCAATAAAGCGCATGGCTTTGGTCATTAAGCGCATTCAGATTGATGACACCGAGATAATAGTAAGCTTCCAGGGAATTTTTTTCTGCTGCATAACCAAACCAAACAGCTGCTTGTTGTGGGTCCCGGATAGCTGCTTCGCCATTTAAGTAAAAATGTCCCACTTTTAATTGCGCCGGTATTGAGCCGGATGATGCGGCCTGCTGACAATATACCAGTGCTTTTTGCGGATTTTTTACAACACCGCTTCCTCGCATATATAAATCGGCGATGGCACATAAAGAAATCGTGTGCCCCAAATTTGCAGCTTGTTGGTACCAATGAATGGCAGCTACATAGTCGACAGATTGATGAATGCCCTCCTGCAAACATTGCGCAAAAAAGTGATTGGCCGCTGGGATTTCGCCTTTTGCAGCTTTCCCATACCACTGACAGGCAACGACTTCATCCCTCTCAACTCCCCAGCCTTCCTGGTAAAAAAGTGCTAGCGTAAATTGCGCCAGGGGATTTTGTTTTTCCTGCGCATAAAACTGGAAAGCTTTAAATGCCTTATGGTGCTTACCTTCCGCCAGCCATTGCTGTGCCTCAGCCAACGCATTATTCGCATTTTGTTGTGCAGATAAAGCAGGCATCCATAAGAAAAAAATCATGCTGATGGCAAATGCTACCAACTTATATTTTTTTAACGCGTCCATAGGTCGATTAAATCGCGAGGTCAACAAAAACGCCACTGAACAGATGATGTTCAGCAGCCATCAGAATGATAAAAAAGGTCGCAATTTAATTACGAGGAGGAAAAATACCTTGTGTCGCAATAATCCAGTTCATCGCGACAAATGGTGATCGGTTCTCATGAGGCTGCCCGCCACCAAAAGGGGTAACTGTCACCGTACTCGCATTCATGGTGACATTCGGCGCTGCATCTGAATATGGGGTTTGGCGGCTGATTCCTGCCCATACATGACCGCTGGCATCGGCATTATTACCAGCAGCACTTTGTGCATGCGCTGTTGCAGTGGGGGTAATTGTCGGGATTTGGGTTTCATTCAACGTCACTGTTTCAACGCCACCTTTTTGGCCAGGCGCATAATTCGACAAACCAGGCCCATGCCTTGCGCCAATTACTGAACGACCTCTTGTGTCTGGTAAGGCAAAATTGGTTCTACCGTCTCCACCATAAGTAGCACCCAGAAGTGAAAACAAAGCTGAATTATCAGAAATTGATAATAATTGACCATCTGTAAATGCAAATCCTCTGGGTGCATAGTTGCCGGCAAAAACACACATGGTGGCAAGCATGGGATCTCCACTACAAGCTTGTACCTGGTTACTGACTAAAACACCGGAAAATAACGAAACTGCAATTGTGAGGGATAATGCAGAACGACGTAAATGATTTACCATGTATAGCTCCTATCTTGATTAATGGTCCACTACAGGAATGTCTCGTTTTGCCAAAAAACCCTTTTCAGGTGACTAACAATACGATAAGTCAGCGCATACCGCACATAAGCAAAAACACTGACAAGTCTCAGTCATACCTTGACCGTTCCTGACTTCATTAATGTACCACTTCAGTGATTTGTTTTAATCGAATGATATAACGGTAAAAAATAGCTTTATTCTAAGCCCAGCTAGCAGTTGTGAAATTTTTCCCCAATGGATATGCCTGTCAATAATTTGCTCAGCGCTACCGGGCTAACTAATTCTTGTAGCAGGTTGGCGCGTCTTGGGAACACTCGGCAGTATCAGACAAAATAAACACCAACATTAATCGTGTCTAACTCGAATGATTTTTTACTAAAGGTGGCACTACTTTCTTGTCGAGTTTTGAGTGAGTACGCTAGAAGCAATAGACAAGACGACATAGGCCAAGAAGAAATAGAACCCAATGCTCACCTGGGATTCCACCGTAACTCCTTGCTGTCCCATGTTCTGCAGAGAGAGATAGGTTAAAAACATGGCGACCACAAACACATCTGCCATACTCCACTTGCTCAAATAGTAAACGATTGCTGGAAACGTTTTCTCTTGTCCCAACCTGGGCCATATCAAGATCCACGCATTGAGAAGAAGTTTCAGCAAAGGAAGTATTACTGAGAACAACAGAAGCGCCCAAGCCACCACATGGTTGTTAGCCTTAAAAAGGAGCTCAATGCTTTCTAATATTGACTTGGTTTGGTACTGATAGTAAATCTTACCGTAGAATACCTGATCAAACCCTACTTCCCTATTTTTGATAAATTCAATAAATGGCAGATATTTCGTATACGAACCATCTTTAAGATAGTCATAGATATGCGTGCCGGAAATCTTCACCGGAATTCTAAGATTCTCACTATAAACTTGGATCTCCATACTCGGGGCATCCACCCCAATTCGCAGGAACAGGAGGGCGGAGATTGCCAATGACATAGCTATGGAAGCTTTGAGATAGGTGCTTTTAAGATAAAGTAGAACAGTGAGCACTACTAACCCAACCGCCAACCACACGATGACGACGGCGTGTCTATCGATTCTTTCTTGAGCTTCGTTGGCCTGGGCAATGATCTCATTATGCTTTTTCATGGCCGCCTTCTGGGCTGCCTTTGAAACCGGGTTCCACTCGTTCACATTCATGATCCGATTAACCATGAGTAATGGTTCAGTGGACTCCAATTTGATTCTAGCAACTTCTTTGGAATCATCGACTATCTGCACTGAAATGAAGTGGCCGATTACCAAGGTGATAATTCCCAGTATCAGAACTGGTGCCATGGAATGTATTTTCATTTAGATACAACAGCCATGCTCAACCAAGACATCATTTTTTATCCTGCTGTGCTCGGAATACTAATTTTGTGCGCACAATAGGTACGTCATAAGCAACAAATAACCTGCCGCAATCTGTTAATGGCCAGAAAATTAAAATCATAACGCCATGATTTACTTAGAAATTGCCTTCTTGATCAGCGCAACAAGTGATTCTGGTATTCTGATATGCCCAGCGAGCATGAATTGATGCGCCCGGTCGGACATCTTATTCCAAATTTTACCGATGACATCAACCCATTTTTCATCACTGTATTCAGGGTGTCTACCAACAAAATCGAGCATGTAGTACTCGATGAAAACCAGCCCGGCAATATCTTCCAGTAGCTGGACGTCCGGATTGGTTTTAAGCGATTTCTTACCAACGATCTGTTTCACGCGCTCGATGAATTCATTGCCATATCCGGCATTCGCCAGCAGATTGTCAACAGTGTCGGCATGAAATTTGTAAAGCCCGGTACGCCATAGATGGTAGCCCTTGCGATCCATTGGATAATCCCTACGCGGTGATTTCCAGCGCTGGATGTGTTGAGCGCTAACAGCCAGTTTTATTGCATCATCGACATCGGATGCATATCGTTCAAGCATTTCTGACATGCGACGTGAGTAAAGTAGTTCTTTCGGCCAGTCTTTACCTTCGCTGGTTTCCCGGTTCGGGTCTTCACTATTCGCAGCGTCAATCAGCGCGATTGCCTTGTCGAAGCGTTGTTGTGTCATATAGATACCCAGCCAGTCCGGCATTTATTTAACGATGACATGATTAAAACATATTTATTACGCGGCTGTGCAAACACACATGCTTTCATACGTTGCCAAAAAGGCATTGTCGCGTTATGTTGTTGTCTGTCAATTTTGAACATTTTCCAGTAATCCACATCTTATCTTGGATACTGTTTCGCACTATAATTTTTACTGATTATTTTTTAGAATCTGGGCGACTGTTTATACACGCCCTTGTTTAGGAGAAAATCCCATGAAACGACGCACTTTGTTACAAAGTCTCGCTATGATTGCCGTGTTGCCACTGATTCCGGCATGCTCTCGCTCACAAGTAGTAGGCGAAGCATCCACCCCAATTACGCCCCTCAACAAACCACATAACGAATGGCGCGAATTAGTCTCGCCCAGGGCTTATCAAATACTATTTGAGGAAGCAACCGAACGCCCAGAATCCAGCAACCTGGTTTATGAAGATCGTGAAGGGACTTTTGTTTGCGCCGCGTGTTATCTGCCGCTGTTTGAAAGTGCACATAAATATGAAAGTTGGACCGGCTGGCCCAGTTTTACCCAGCCTATTGCCGGGCACGTAGCGACTAAGATCGACTTCAATATGCTCTGGCCACGCACAGAATACCACTGCGCACGATGCGAAGGACACCAAGGTCATTTATTCAGTGATGGCCCACCACCACGCGGAGAACGCTGGTGCAACAACGGCATTGCCCTAAAGTTTGCGCCAAAAGACGAACAACTGCCAGTACTCAGAAGCTGACCAACAACGTCTTAAGCCATAAGCCCCTGGGCCAACTGATTCAACTCACTTTGGCATGCCAGAATTTTCTGCAGCTCCGCTTCAGCGTCTGATTCACTGATACCAAGATCTTCCAGCAATGCAGATGTTTCAATATGTTCACAGTTATCAAGCATTCCATCTTTTTGTAACAGGCGATTAGCTGATGCCACAAGCTTTACATAAATAATATGTTTACCAGCACAATCCGGAAAGTGGTGCTTTGCCGCCATCATGACAACTTCTTCCGGTAGATTCCACGCTTTGAGCAGATATAAACCAAGGAGATCATGGGTAATACCAAAATTTTGTATTTCAAGTGTTCTTATATCTTGTTTAGGATCCAGGGAAACCATCTCATTCAGGCTGGCAAATTCCTTAGGACAAAAATGACCAAATAACAAGTAGCCAAAGTTATGAAGCAACCCACCCAGATAAGCAAGCCCAGGACTGATGA
>JAJFJI010000111.1 GCA_021774205.1 Nitrosomonas sp. | reverse complement strand
AAATGTCACTTTTCTTCCAATGGCATTTTCGAATTGCCGCTGGTTAAAGCTCTCGAAAAAAAAACCTCGTTCGTCACCGAATACTCGCGGTTCAAGCAAGTAAACATCAGAAATAGCAAGTTGCGTCGCTTTCATATTTATAAACTTAAAAACTGTAGTTGAGTGGTGTTTAGAGTGCACCGTCTTTTGACCCAGGCAAGACGCAGTGAGGCGTAACAGTAAACTATTAAAACGAATTGCAGCGCTGACAGCGGCACAAGACGGTGAGCTAAAAACACTATAGCACCATTCGCCCAGAAGGTGAATAGTGAAAATGAGCATATATACTTAAAATTCATTTGGTTAGCCATAATTTGCAGCAATCAACTGCGGTTATTTGGTTTAATAGATTGCAACTATTCAGTGCATCACAGTAACTGTTCAGATTGCCCCTATCATTCGTCAGTTCAAGGCACACAATATGAGTTTACACGTGCAAATGATCATTTTATAACACCAAAATGTTTGATGTTAGGGGTAAGCTAAATAGTTACAATAGATTCACATAAATTTGGACGTTATCATCAAGACTCACGTTTCAACACCTGAAACAGGTACTGGCCGTAACCATTATTGATCAATGGCATCGCAAGCTTTTCCAATTGCGCCGCATCAATCCATCCCTGTGCAAAAGCAATTTCTTCCGGACAAGCAATTTTCAGCCCCTGCCGGTTCTCAATAGTAGCAACGAACTGACTGGCATCAAGCAACGATTCATGGGTTCCCGTATCAAGCCAAGCGTAGCCACGGCCCATAATTTCAACGCTGAGCTTAGCTTGCTCTAAATAAATTTGGTTAAGATCGGTAATTTCCAACTCATTGCGCGACGACGGTTTGAGATGTTTTGCATAATCAATGACCTGTTGATCATAAAAATACAAGCCAGTCACGGCATAGTTCGATTTGGGTTGTTTTGGCTTTTCTTCCAGATTGACAGCGCGACCATTCGCATCAAATTCAACAACACCATAACGCTCAGGATCATGCACATGGTATGCAAAAACACTGGCACCCTCAGTATGCGCCATCGCATTATTAAGTAGATGATGAAAATCATGGCCATAAAAGATGTTGTCACCTAGCACAAGTGCTGAACAACCGTTATCAATGAAAGATTCACCAATAATAAAAGCCTGCGCAAGGCCATCAGGTGAAGGCTGAACTGCATAAGAAATATTTAACCCCCATTGATCTCCACTCGCAAAAAGCTGTTCAAAACGTGGTGTGTCCTGTGGCGTGGAAATTATAAGAATGTCACGAATACCCGCCAGCATCAACGTGCTTAACGGATAATAGATCATCGGTTTGTCAAATACCGGCAACAATTGCTTGGAAACAGACTGAGTAATCGGGTAAAGCCTTCTCCCCGAACCACCAGCAAGGATAATTCCTTTTCTGTTGTAAACATGAGACTGAGACTGAAACCGAGTCTTGCCATTGCCAGGATGTGTCGTATCAGTAGTTATCATTTTTATATTTGCTGATCAAATAAAACCATGGAACCAGGAGGCCAGCCATAAAACCAGGAAAAGCCTTCCAGTAAATTTTAGAAAATAATGATTGTACAATAGGCAATTTGTTAATACATCGAGATATATAATAAATTAGCAATTCTCATTATTTAACAGCAGACACAGAAAATATAATTTCCATATATTGCCAAGATGATGACCTTGTTTTTTAAAGCAGTTTCTAGAAAACACAGCGTTCTACCTATTTTTACAAATGGGGTTTTTGGCGACAAATAACCCTACCTAACCGACATTTTTCATATACAAACAAATCGTGCACATATAGCGTTAAAATAACCGCCGCGATTGCTTGTCTACAAATAACGAATGATTATTAGTACTCAGTATTACCACCGCCTATTGGAATATGTTACGCCTCACAAGAAAATACTTGCGCTGGCGCTTCTCGGCATGACATTAATGGCGCTCATCCTATCTTCCTTGCCTGCACTCATGCTGTACCTGCTTGACAATACCATTGTCAACAAAAATCAAGAATTAATGCAACAGATTCTACTAGCAATTATTGTATTGTTTGTTATACGTGGCGTAATGCAATTTATCAGCAACTACGCGATCAACACGGTTGGCAGTGAATTAGCAACGGATTTACGCTTGGCTATGTTTAAAAAGTTACTAGCACTACCGAACCACCGCTACACAACACTTGCGGATAGTGAAGTGACCGCCAAATTCATTACTGATTTAAACCAGCTTATCTATGTATTCACCAACGTAATCACAATACTGGCAAAAGATTCAGTGACCATCATCGGTTTACTGGCATGGATGTTTTATCTCAACCGGGAACTCACACTGTTTGCATTATTAATAACTGCATTATTGATAGTCATCACGCAACTGATTAACGGATTATTAACGCATACAAGTTCACAACTCGCTCAAGAAACGAAAAAAGTAATCCATATTTTACTAAAAGCAACAAAAAACCGCAGAACAATTATGCTGCATGGCAGTCAGTCACATGAAAGCGATCGCTTCAAAAATAACGTTGACCAAATGCAATACGCTCAAATGAAACAAGCTGCTACCCTTAGTCTAAGTATCATATTGGCACAAATCTTTGTCATAATTGTTTGCTCAGCTATCGGCTATCTTGCGATTCAACAAATTAATAATCAAGAAATTACGCCAGGGAGAGCGGGTTCCATTATCTTAGCAGCATTAATGCTTACCATACCCATAAAACAGATTCTAAGCATCAACAAATTTATGCAGCAAGGACAGCAGTCCCTTGATAAGATTTTTTCATTTCTGGATCAAGAAACCAACACAGAAACAGGAACCGTCACTATTAAACGCGCCCACGGCGAACTGGTGTTTGACCATGTCAGTTATTACCATGACTCACAAACACAGCCGATACTAGAAAATATTACATTAACCATAAAACCCGGAGAAATCGTAGCACTAATCAACGACTCTGAAAGCAGTAAAGCAGCATTCATTGATCTGATTCTACGCTTTTGCCAACCAAGCAACGGCAAAATATTTCTTGATGGCCATGATCTTGCAAACCTGAAATCAACCAGCCTTTATGCCAATATTGCGCTACTTTCAAGAAATGTGCCGTTAATTGATGATACAGCTGCCGCCAATATTGCTTATGGTGAAACGAGATGCGCTAACGAAGCGAGAATTACGGCTGCTGCTCAGGCTTCACATGCCATGACATTCATTCGGGAAATGCCGCAAGGCTTACAAACCCTACTTGGAGAGCATGAGACAAAACTCACTGAAGAGCAATGCCAACACATCGGTATCGCTCGCATTTTATTAAAAGACGCGCCTATTCTGATTCTAGAAGAAATACCCGCTATTTCTGAGGCCGACTTCCAAGATGTACTGCAGAAATTGACGCAAGGACGCACAACACTCATTTTCACGCAACTTTCATCGATCATAGAAAAAGCAAATCGTATTGTTACACTGAAAAACGGACAAATGACTGAGACAGAAAATTACAGGTAAATACTTGCCAGGAAAGACCTCTTGACAGTGGCTATCAAGAATCGTCATGGGAAATTGCCAAATAGCATATTCAACTACAAAAATAGCTGCAGCTACAGATCAGGGCAAACGAATACTATCGCTAGAATTTCAAGTTGATCAGTCTGGCCACTCAATCTGAGGTTTGTCAGGATTCCTGTTTATCCATTATGTTACTTATCACTTGAATATTCAGGCACCCATTTTGCCAACTGCTGCTTGACTTTCTCGTCACTTAGCACACTATCTTTATCCAACCATGCAATCAATGCAAACAGCCATTGTTCATCAAACTGCCGCACTTGAGTAATGCGTAACTTAACATGTGGCGTCGGCAACGTATTCTCATCTTCTGCCAACAACTCTTCGTGAAGTTTTTCTCCAGGCCGCAATCCAGTGTAGATTATCTTGATATCTTCATCATTCAATCCAGACAAACGGATCAGATCCTTAGCCAAATCAACGATTTTGACCGGGTCTCCCATATCCAACACAAAGATTTCTCCACCGCCTTTCATGCCACCCATTGATCCAGCTTGCAATACGAGTTGCGCCGCTTCTGAAATAGACATGAAATAACGCGTAATATCCGGATGGGTGATGGTAATTGGCCCGCCCTTTGCAATTTGATTGCGAAATTTTGGGATCACGCTACCCGTACTTCCGAGGACGTTACCAAAACGCACCATGACAAAACAAGTATTTTTCTTTTCACCTGGCAAACCATTCTTAGCAGAATGAAGAACGAATTGCTGCAAAGCTTGACAAACCATTTCTGCGAGGCGCTTACTTGCGCCCATAACATTGACAGGATTAACCGCTTTATCCGTCGAAACCAAGACAAATTTTTCAACCCCAAAATCGATGGCAGTCCGAGCCAACGTATAGGTCCCCTTAACGTTGTTCAAAACTGCCTGCCAGGTATTTTCATTTTCCATTAAGGGGACATGTTTATAAGCGGCTGCATGAAAAACGACCGCCGGATGAAACTGCGTAAATATCTGTGCCAATCGCGCCTGGTCTTTTACATCACTAATCACAAATGACATAGAAATATCTGGAAAGCTGAATCGAAACTCTTCTTCAATGCTATACAGTGCAAATTCGTTTAATTCCAACAACACAAGCCGGTCAGGTTTAAATGACATAATCTGGCGACATAGCTCCGAGCCGATTGATCCGCCCGCACCTGTGACCAATATGGTTTTTCCAGTCAACAAACCATGAAGTCCCTCATCATCTAGCACAACTGGCGCTCTTCCCAACAAATCATCGAGCTCAACATCACGAATTTGTGATATCGTGGTTTTACCACTGATCACGTCAACATAGGACGGAACAGTCATTGCTTTGATCCCAATAGCAGAACACATTTCCAACGCACGGCGGTGAGCAAGGCGTGGCGCTGAAGGCATCGCAATAATGGCATGTGCCACATCGAGTTTCTGTACCCAATGTGGCAAATCATTAATTTTCCCCAGTACACTTATACCATGCAAACGAACACCCAATTTCTTCGGATTATCATCCAACATGCCAACGATATGCCAGTCATGACTGATTGCTAAAGCCTTCACAAGACTCATAGCAGTACTCCCGGCTCCAAGGACTAGCACCCGTTTTCCAGAACCATACCATCGGCGCTCCTTCCAAGCACGATACAATAAGCGACTACCACACATGGTCAACAATAATAATATTGGCGCCAAAATAATCACTGAACGCGGCACACCACCACCACCAAGCACTCCCAACAACCACAGTATTAACAAAACTGTCAATGTGCCGAGAATCACTGCCAAAAAAATTTGTTTTAGATCTGGAAAGCTTGCGTAACGCCATAAGCCACGATATAACCCGAACCATAAAAAAATGCCAGCTTGAACTGGCACAATCCACGGCAAAATTTCCAATAATTGCGCCAGATAATAAGATGGAATTGAAAAATTGAAACGAAAAAAGTATGCCAGCCACCAAACGATAATGACTGTAGCAACGTCATGCACGAATGCAATAATGGTGCGGACACTAAATCTACTTTTAAGCATACTATTCACAATCGACTCGATACCCTTGAAACCATTCAGAAATAAACATTAATATCAAGTAAATACACCCCCAAATCACGCCGACCCTAAGTTGTACCATAAGATCATAACTTGCCGCCCACACGGCGCTCCCCCCCACCAGTAACATTAAAGTATACCCGAGTAATGCGGTGTTGCGATGACCCAGGCCACTTTGCACAGCGCGTTGATAATAATGCTCGCGATGCGCCAACCAGATTTTTTCACCCCGCAAACAGCGTTTTATTAGTGTAACCGTCGCATCTGCAATAAATGGCGAAAAAACCAACAGCGGGAACCACATTGACCATAAGCCATCTATCCAACCCAATAGGCCCAACCCTGCCGCCAAGAATCCTAACGGAATTGCGCCCACATCTCCCATAAAAATACGCGCCGGATAAAAATTATGTATTAAGAAAGCCATGGCAGCAGCAGATATAGAGAAATTTATTAAAGCATAATCACTATTTCCGGCAAGCAATGCAGCCAAACCATAATAAGCGAAACCTATGAGCGCCATACCACCTGCCAATCCGTCCGATCCATCCATGAAATTATAAAGATTAGACATCCAGATAATTCCAATCATAACTAAAAACATCACCATCCAGCCATATGCGCCAGATAACAATATTACAGAAATCCCACCAGCAACCAACCCTTGAACCAGCAAGCGACTCCAAACAGGCAAACTAAAAATATCATCAGCTAAGGATATTAACGCCAACAAACAAACACCTATCCATATTGATGACGGCAAATCCGCAGCAAATAATATCCATACAGTTAGTATTCCGAACATCAAACCAACACCCCCCGTTCGTGGCATTGGCTCACTATGGAGAGAGCGGGAATTGGGATAATCCAGGATTTTGGCTACATTTCCTTTTATTAACCACAAAACAGAAAAATAAGTCACCAAAAAAGAAAGGAGTGGCGCTGCAATCATTGAAAAGGAAATACCTGCTAACATTTTGGCCAGACTTTCTTGAAAAAACTTAGTTAAGCATCAAAATACTCACGTTTTACGCTTAAAAGAGATTGGAAAACATGATTTTCAACCTGACGGAATTATCCAAAACAGATTAGACGAAAGAAAAACCATCTTTCCATTATTGAAATTATGAAAAGATGGCAATATTTTCCTGGATTACAGCAAATCTACCCTGAAAAACTAACTGGCATCGGATTCGCTGCATAGAATTGATGCGCCGCAGCTTCTGCTGCACCGTGCTCAAGCTTCATACCCATATCCGAAAACACAGTTTCTAAAGCATTTAAACAAAAAATTACATTCTCAATTCTACTTGCATAGCCCATGAGGCCGAAGCGCCAGACTTTTCCAGAAAAGTCACCTAATCCGGCACCGATCTCCAAACTATAATTATCAAGCAAGCGTCGCCGCACTTCTTTTTCATCGACACCTTCCGGGACATACACTGAATTTAGTTGTGGCAAACGATATCGCTCATCAACCACATAGTTAATCCCAAAAATTTCCAGCCCGGCTTTGAACGCTTTATGATTACGTTGATGACGCACCCATGAATGCTCCAATCCTTCTTCGGACAGCATCACTAAAGACTCATGCAACGCATAAAGCGAGTTTGTGGGCGCAGTGTGATGGTAGGTGCGGTTCGCCGAGCCCCAATAATTCAACAACAGATTCAAATCCATAAACCAGCTATGCACTTTTTCCTTGCGGTTCTTGACCAATTCAGTTACACGTTCGGAAAAACTCACCGGCGACAAACCAGGCGGACACGACAAGCATTTCTGGCTACCCGAATAAATCGCATCAATCCCCCACTCATCGACTTTTAACGGCGAACCACCTAATGAAGTAACGGTATCTACAATAGTAAGGCAATTGTGCCGTTGGGCAAGCCCACACAATGTTTCAGCATCCGATAATACGCCGGTAGAAGTTTCCGCATGCACGAAGGCAAGAATTTTTGCATCGGGATTTTGCTTCAGCGCATCTTCCACTTTTTGCGGATCAACCGGTTCACCCCACTTGTCATCGACCACGACTGCAACACCGCCATGACGCTCAACATTCTCAATCATGCGCCCGCCAAATACACCATTACGACAAACAATGACCTTATCGCCAGGAACAATCATGTTAACAAAACACATTTCCATACCCACTGAACCGGGGCCAGATACCGAAAAAGTCATTCGATTTCTGGTCTGGAACGCATAGCGTATTAAACTCTTGAGCTCCTCCATCATATCAGCAAAAACCGGGTCAAGATGACCTAGCGTTGGACGTGCCATTGCGTTTAACACGCGCGGATGCGTATCCGATGGCCCAGGGCCCATCAAAACACGTTGCGGTGGATAAAAAGTCGTAATTTGTTTTTCGGGACGAAAATCTTCGATAGTCATGAATGATCCTAAATAAATGTTAATTAAATTTTTT
>JAJFJI010000012.1 GCA_021774205.1 Nitrosomonas sp. | reverse complement strand
CAATTATACTTATTGCTGCAACAGTTTTTGTAGCTCACCGTTCTGATACATTTCCGTGACGATATCCGAACCACCCACAAACTCACCATTAACATAAAGTTGTGGAATCGTTGGCCAGCTCGAATAATCCTTAATGCCTTGCCGGATTTCTGGGTCAGCCAACACGTCCACTGCAAAAATTTTTTCCACGCCGCACGCATTGAGAACATTGACGGTATTCGCGGAAAAGCCACATTGCGGCTGGGATAACGTGCCTTTCATATAGAGCACGACGGGATGGGTTGTCACTTGTTCCTTAATGCTATCTGCTACACTCATTTCTGAATCCTCATAAAATTGTTTCGAAGCCGTTTTTTTATAGAATAATTACAGTGACGAGCTATTATATTGCCCGCCACTTACCCGCATTATGCCAGCCAAATCCGGATGAGAAAATGTTTCTGTGAAACCCGCCGCTTCCAGCAACCCCCGGCAAGCAGACGCTTGATCATAGCCATGCTCTAACATTAACCAGCCACCTATTACAAGATGACCGGAAGCCGCGGCAACAATATTGCGGATACAGGCCAAGCCATCGGTATCCGCCGTTAATGCCATCTTGGGTTCAAAGCGAAGATCCCCTTGTTTAAGATGGGGATCATTTTCACCGACATAAGGCGGATTGGAAACAATCAGATCAAATTTTTCCCCAGAAAGTTCACTAAACCAATTGCTGGTCGCAATACAAACATTATTTACTTGGATATTGCCAACATTCTTCCTAGCGACAGAAATTGCGGCCACTGAAAAATCTACTGCAACAACATTTATCTGGGGGCAATGTTTAGCAAGCGTGAGTGCAATCGCGCCGCAACCAGTACCAAGATCCAGTACCCGATAATTATTATTTGCAGAGATTCGCTTTAATGCCAGTTCCACCAGTAATTCCGTTTCCGGGCGCGGAATCAAAACATCTGGCGTTACTATGAAGGTAAGATCATAAAAATCACATTCACCGATTAGATAGGCAATGGGCTCACCATTCACTCGCCGCGCTACCAACTGACAAAAAATTCTGTCCTGCGCTGAACTGAGCACTTGGCTGGAATGTGTTAGAAGAAAAGCGTGATTTACATTAAGAATATCCTGCAGCAATATCCGCGCATCGATATGATCGATTTCCTGACATGCCCGCTGCAAAGCTTCCGCAATAGTAGGTGCTACATGCATCTCAATAACAAGAATAATCTAAAACAGTTGTTCTACTAGACCATCATTGCCGCCAATAGATCTGCCTGATGTTCGGCCATCAATGCAGAACAAATATCGTCCATGTCACCATCCATGATTTGATCCATTTTATAGAGCGTCAGATTAATACGATGATCTGTCACGCGCCCTTGTGGAAAATTATAGGTGCGAATACGTTCTGAACGTTCGCCTGTACCGACCAGGGATTTTCGAGTAGCGGCCTGCTCAGCCTGCTGCGCGCGCATTTTTTTATCATGAATGCGTGCCGCCAGAACACTCATTGCTTGCGCTTTATTTTTGTGCTGCGAACGGCCATCCTGGCATTCAACGACAATCCCGGTTGGCAAGTGAGTAACACGAACCGCTGAATCCGTTTTATTAATATGCTGCCCCCCGGCACCAGAAGCGCGATAGGTATCAATCCGCAACTCCGCCGGATTTAATTCTACTTCACTAATTTCATCCGCTTCCGGAATGACAGCGACGGTACAGGTGGAAGTATGAACACGCCCTTGGGTCTCAGTAGCCGGAACGCGCTGGACCCGGTGACCACCCGATTCAAATTTTAGACGAGAATAAGCACCATGACCAACAATCTTGCCAATAATCTCCCTGTATCCCCCCATGTCAGACAAGCTTTGCGAAATAATTTCCACTTGCCAGCCTTGGCGTTCAGCAAAGCGCGAATACATACGAAACAAGTTACCCGCAAATAACGCAGATTCTTCTCCGCCCGTCCCTGCACGAATTTCCAAGAAAATATTTTTCTCATCATTAGGATCTTTAGGCAGCAATTGCTTTTGCAAGTCCGCTTCAATCTGCACCAGATTTTCCTTACCCACCTGAATTTCATCCTCGGCAAATTCGCGCATTTCCGGATCAGCGCTCATTTCTCTGGCTGCCTGAATGTCGCGCTCGCTTTGTTGGAAAGCATGGTAAAGCTCAACTACCGGAAGAATTTCGGCATGTTCCCGCGTCAGCTTTCGGTACATATCCAAATCCGCCGTCACGGTTTCACTACTTAGCAACTGATTCAATTCTTCCAGACGGACACTCAACTGTGTCAACCTATTAACAAAACTTTCTTTCATTATCCTAGAAACCGTAGTTGGATGTTGTTTAGCGACCGTTGCCGTTTACCTCTGGCAAAGCGAAATGAGACCTGATAGTGAATTATTACCATGAATTGCAACGCTGACAAGGGCAAAAAGCAACGTGCTATAAATGACATAGCACTATTGACTAAGAAGGTAAACAACGCAAATAAATAATCAGTCCAATAATTCGTTTGATTAGTAATCATTAATAGCAGTCAACTGCGATCTTTAGAATTATGAACGATGCAATTGATACAGTCGATTAATTAGCTCGACCAGATCGTCACGTTCATCAGCAGAAGCATGATTAAGTGTACTGGAAGGAATATGCAGAAATTTATTCGCAAGTCCTTTACTCAGGGATTCCATTACTTTTTGGGGATCTTCCCCATTGGCCAAAAGTTTGCTAGCCCGCGCCAGCTCATGCCGCCGATAACGCTCTCCCTGGTCACGCAACGCACGAATGGTAGGAACCGATTCGCGCGTCGCCACCCAACGCATAAAGTCGACAACATTCGAATCAATAATGGTCTCAGCCTGCGCTACCGCACTCTGGCGAGAATCCAACCCTTCTTTAACAATTTCAGACAAATCATCGACATAGTATAGAAATATATCGTCCAATTCCGCTACTTCAATCTCGACATCACGCGGCACGGCCAAATCTACAATGAAAATTGGCCGATGTTTGCGCGCCTTAATCGCACGCTCCATCATCCCTTTACCAAGAATTGGTAAAGGACTGGCCGTACAGGTTACGACAATGTCATGCAAGGGCAATTGTTCCGGCAAATCGCTCAGGGTAATCGCTGTTGCATCAAAACGACTGGACAAGGCTTCTGCACGCTCGATCGTGCGATTAGCGACCGTGATGCGTTTTGGCTTCCGCGCGGCAAAATGACTTGCACATAATTCAATCATTTCACCCGCGCCGATAAATAAGACGCGTTGTTCGCCAATATCGCCAAAAATTCGTTCCGCCAGACGTGCTGCTGCTGCTGCCATGGAAACGGAATTAGCGCCAATCTCGGTAGAAGTTCGCACTTCTTTTGCGACAAAGAAAGTACGTTGAAACAACTTATGTAACAACATACCCAGTGTACCCGCATGTTCCGCTGATTTTACGGCACTCTTCAACTGACCAAGAATCTGTGGCTCACCTAGCACCATAGAATCCAATCCACTGGCAACCCGGAAAGCATGCTTCACCGCCTGCTCACGGGGCAACTTGTAGAGATAAGGGTCTAGTTCCCGCGCCTGTAAACGATGAAAATCAGCCAACCACCGCATCGCCACATCCGGCTTCTCGGTACTACAATAAACTTCTGTACGGTTGCAGGTAGAAACGATCGCGGCTTCTTTGACTGGGTTATGCCCCACCAGATCGTGCAGCGCATGCTCCATTACATTCTCTGGGAATGTAAGTTGTTCACGCATGTCCAACGGCGCGGTATGATGGTTGACACCAAAAGCAAATAGCTGCATTGACGATAAAGTTAACAACTGATCAGGAATCAAAAATAACCCGCCATTATACACTTTGTACGTCAAATTTAGACATTCAAATTACGTGATTTTTTACAAAAAACACGCTGATTCAGCGCCAACGCATTACAGGAATGGTTGAAATACTGTTCTTAGGCGACCCTTCGATAACTCTGTCACTATAAGCCAGATAAACCAATACATTTCTCTTTGCATCATAGAAACGAACAACCTGTATCGATTTAAATAACAATGATGTGCTTTTCTTAAACACTTCATCACCATCCGCATCGCCGCTTCTCACCTCTTCCGACAACACCATTGGACCTACTTGACGGCAATCAATTGAAGCATCAGAAGTATCCTCCGCAACACCCACCACACCACTAATCCCGCCTGTCTTGGCCCGACTCAGATAACAAGTTGCACCCTTGATATCTGGATCATCAAATGCTTCCACAACAATTTTGTCATTTGCGCCAAGTAACTTAAACACGGTTGACACGTCACCTACTTTCTCCGCCATAAGTGTGACCGGAAATAACAAAATTAAACCAATAATCAACACAAAACAAAGAAACCGCTTCTGTTTA
>JAJFJI010000110.1 GCA_021774205.1 Nitrosomonas sp. | reverse complement strand
TCACGTTTACAAGTGGATACGCTCGATCAAAATTGTGAAGAATTCGGTATTACTGAATTCAAAATGAACGATCTGCGTCAGGGTATCGTTCATGTGATTGGTCCAGAGCAGGGTGCAACCTTGCCGGGCATGACGGTTGTTTGCGGTGATTCACATACCAGTACGCATGGGGCGTTTGGTTGCCTAGCGTTTGGCATTGGCACTTCCGAGGTTGAGCATGTGTTGGCAACGCAATGCCTGCTGATGAAAAAGGCAAAATCGATGCAAGTATTGGTCGAAGGTGAGCTTGGTTTTGGTATTACCGCTAAGGATATTGCGCTTGCTGTTATTGGTCATATGGGTACGGCCGGTGGGACAGGTTACGCCATTGAATTTGCAGGCAGTGCTATTCGTGCCCTTTCCATGGAAGGGCGCATGACGCTTTGCAATATGGCGATCGAAGCAGGTGCGCGTGCTGGCATGATCGCGGTAGACGATACCACGATTGAATATATTAAAGGCCGTCCTTTTGCGCCAGAAGGTGAATTATGGGATAAAGCTGTTGAAAACTGGCGCGCGCTGAAAAGCGATCCAGATGCAACGTTTGACCAGGTAATAACATTCGATGCGGCGCAAATTAAACCGCAAGTGACTTGGGGTACTTCACCCGAAATGGTAACGACGATTGATGGTGCTGTGCCTGACCCATTGGCAATACCAGACGAAGTAAAACGCAAGGATATCGAGCATGCATTAGAATATATGGGTTTGTCGCCAAATACGCCGATGGAGGAGATATTTGTCGACAAGGTGTTCATTGGCTCTTGTACGAATTCGCGCATTGAAGATTTGCGTGCCGCAGCAGATGTCGTGAAAGGAAAGCGGCTTGCCTCAACAATTAAGCTTGCTATCGTGGTGCCAGGCTCTGGTTTGGTAAAATCTCAGGCGGAGCAGGAAGGGATTGATAAAATTTTCAAAGAAGCTGGGTTTGAGTGGCGCGAGCCGGGATGTTCAATGTGTCTGGCGATGAACGATGATCGTTTGGCCCCGGGAGAGCGTTGCGCATCGACATCTAATCGTAATTTTGAAGGCAGGCAAGGACCAGGCGGGCGAACACATCTGGTCAGTCCAGTAATGGCTGCAGCAGCGGCGGTGGCAGGTCATTTTGTGGATGTAAGGGCATTGAATTAATCCATTAATGACCAATCTTTTTATTAAAGGGAGCAAATTATGAGAATGTTTTCTGTAATTATGATACCGATATCGGCTTTTTATTTGTCAGCTTGTAATACGATGGCTGGTGTTGGAAAGGATATTCAAAGAAGCGGAGAAGCACTTGAGAATGCGGCGGATTAGACTTATTAATGGAAAAATTTAATACTATTAAAGGGATTGTGGCGCCGTTGGATCGTGCTAACGTGGATACGGATGCCATTATCCCTAAACAATTCCTAAAATCGATTAAACGGTCCGGATTTGGCCAACATCTGTTTGATGAATGGCGGTATCTGGATCATGGTGAGCCGGGTATGGACGTCTCACAAAGAAAATTTAATCCCAATTTTGTACTTAACCAGCCGCGTTACCAGGGTGCACAGATTCTATTGGCACGAGATAATTTTGGCTGTGGTTCAAGTCGTGAGCATGCGCCGTGGTCACTTCAGGATTATGGATTTAGAGTAATCATTGCACCAAGTTTTGCAGATATTTTTTTTAATAATTGCTTCAAGATTGGCCTACTGCCGATTGTATTTAAACCGCAAATTGTGGATTTGTTGTTTACTGAAGTAAAAGCTGCTAGCGGGTATTGTCTGTGCGTAGATTTAGATGCGCAGACAGTTACTATACCAAGTGGTCAGCAATTTCACTTTGATACCGATTCGTTTCGAAAGCACTGCCTGTTAAACGGCTTGGACGAGATTGGCATGACGTTGCAGCATACCGAAAAAATAAAACAATTTGAGCAGAAGCGATGTACCGAGCAGCCATGGTTGATTATCTAACAGATATCTTATTAAATTAGAAAAATTATATGAAAATTGCAGTTTTAGCGGGTGATGGGATAGGGCCTGAAATTATTGCTCAAGCTGTTCGTGTGCTGACCGAACTGCAGCGTGATGGGCTTAAGGTTGAATTAGAATCCGGCTTGTTGGGTGGTTGTGCAGTCGATAAAGCTGGCGTGCCATTTCCGCAAGAAACGCAAAAATTGGTTACCGAAGCAGATGCGATTCTATTGGGTGCGGTCGGTGGACCGCAATACGATACACTGCCACGTACACAACGTCCCGAACAAGGATTACTTAGAATTCGTAAATTACTGAATCTGTTTGCTAATCTGCGCCCTGCAATACTTTATCCAGAGCTGGCGAATGCCTCAACACTGAAGCCGGAAGTGGTTGCAGGGCTGAATATTATGATTGTGCGTGAATTGACGGGTGATATTTATTTTGGTGAGCCACGTGGGATAGAACAACGCAACAATCAGCGTGTTGGATTTAATACCATGATTTATAGTGAATCTGAGATACGACGGATCGCACATGTCGCATTTCAGACCGCTCAAAAAAGAA
The DNA here is from genome assembly GCA_021774205.1 of Nitrosomonas sp. Taxonomy (GTDB): domain Bacteria; phylum Pseudomonadota; class Gammaproteobacteria; order Burkholderiales; family Nitrosomonadaceae; genus Nitrosomonas. Next base: position 1,059 of record JAJFJI010000110.1, on the reverse strand, counting down.
ATCGTCAGTTGTGTTCGGTCGATAAGATGAATGTGCTTGAATGCACGCAACTGTGGCGTGATGTGGTGACTGAAACGGCGCAAGACTACCCTGATGTAACGCTTTCCCATATGTTGGTTGATAATGCTGCGATGCAACTGGTTCGTGATCCTAAACAATTTGATGTCGTGGTTACTGGCAATATATTTGGCGATATATTGTCTGATGAAGCATCGATGCTGACTGGTTCAATTGGGATGTTGCCATCCGCTTCGCTGGATGAAAATAACAAGGGAATGTATGAGCCGATACATGGCTCTGCACCGGATATTGCCGGTAAGAATATGGCTAACCCATTGGCAACTATCTTATCGCTTGCGATGATGTTGCGTTATACTTTCAACCAGGAGGTTCCGGCGCAACGAATTGAGAATGCGGTAAAAAAAGTGTTGATACAAGATTACCGTACCGCTGATATTTATGAGTCAGGCATGAGACAAGTCGGTACCGTTGAAATGGGCGATGCAGTATTAAAAAATTTATAGACTAGAGATGGATCAAATGAAACGAGTTGGATTTGTTGGTTGGCGTGGTATGGTCGGTTCCGTTCTAATGCAGCGTATGCGTGAAGAGAATGATTTCTCACAGATAGAGCCAGAATTTTTCACAACGTCACAGAAGGGCGGAAGCGGCCCTGATATTGGCAAAGAAATACCCCCTCTGCAAGATGCTTACGATATTGCCCAGCTAAAAACACAAGATATTATTATTTCCTGCCAAGGCGGTACTTATACTAACGAAATTTCTTCAAAATTGCGCCAAGCTGGTTGGCAAGGTTATTGGGTTGACGCGGCCTCGACGCTTCGTATGGAAAAAGATGCTGTCATTATCCTGGATCCTGTCAATATGCCGGTGATTAAACAGGCTTTGCATGATGGAGTTAAAAATTATATTGGCGGTAATTGCACGGTAAGTTTAATGCTTATGGCAATCGGTGGCTTGTTCGAAAAGAATATGGTGGAATGGACAAACGCCATGACGTATCAAGCAGCATCCGGCGCTGGCGCACAAAATATGCGC
>JAJFJI010000109.1 GCA_021774205.1 Nitrosomonas sp. | reverse complement strand
TGATCACGCTACTCTGCAGTTACTAGAAGTGCATCACAAGAATAATAATCACGATGATAATCCCCCTGATGGCAGTAATTGGGAGCTGCTATGCACGTACTGCCATGAGAATGAGCATGCAAAAGTCAGAGATTCAATGGGTCGCAGCGATGATGGAGAAACTGATACGGCGGCTACTTTTAGCCCATTTGCCGATCTTAAAAAATTGATGAAAGACAAATAATTTTTGTTTTGCAGAAATATATCGCATACTTGTGATGCCTTGACCAAATTGGCAGTTTTATCTATTTTATTGAATTGACTCGATTGTCATTTTTCATCGTGACTTTAAATGGAGGCCTGTATGTTTATTAATAAATCTATTATTTTTGTTACAGTTTGTTCCATCTTAAGTTGGATCACGCCGATTTCAGCGAATAGTGAGAAATACTTGCCATTTAATGAAGATCTAATCAAAGAAGCAGCTTCTATATCTGAAGCTGTGGATAATATTACGCATGTTTTAGAGCAGCAGGGATTTGATATTTTCGGTGTTGTAGATCATGCAGCAAATGCAGCAAGTGTTGGATTGGATCTTGGGCCAACACAGCTCATTTTGTTTAGCGACAGGCAGCGAGAGACAAAACTAATTCATGAGGCACAAACGTTAGCAATTGAGTTTCCGTTAAAGATCCTTGTGTGGGAAGATGATGACGGGTCAATCAACCATTTTTACAACGGCCCAGGCTATTTAGTAGATCGTCACCGGTTGCGGTTACGTGATCGTCATTTGGTAAAAATTGAAAAAACTGTAAGACAATTTGGTGATTTGGATAATGGGCTAATAACCATCGACAGTCCATTTACAGTTGATCAAACCATCACAAACTTAAAAAATGCAATAGAAGCTCTTGCAGATAGCGGGTTCCGGGTTCCATTTATTATCGATTTTCAGTCGGATAATCAACATCAAATCGTTCATTTAAACCCTGCAACATTACTGATTTTTGGCAATCCTAATGTTGGTACGCCGTTAATGCAGAATCAACGCCGTATCGGCGTGGACTTGCCACAAAAATTTTTGGTCTGGGAAGACCAAGATGGCCAGACGCACATTACATATAATGATATCTTTTTCTTGGCAAAACGGCATGATTTGCAGGGTGTCGAGAATAATTTGGAGAATATTTCCAATGGGCTGGCAAATTTTGTAAAGTTGGCGACGCAAGAATAATAAAAAAGTTGAGCTAGAAAAATTGGCTGCGTTCAGCGCGAAATCAATAGAATCAACGCTGTTGATATTTAGAGCCATTCGTTCAATGGTAAGCTGAGTAGAATCTCTTTCGTGTAATACTTAGCCTGATTCTGCCTATTGTAAAAATAAACGGATGTACCGTTCCGGGAGTGGCATACAAATTATATAACGGTGAAATGTCCGTTCATTTACCTTCGGATACACGCCGTTTTTGTCTGTGCGAGTTGATTGCTTTCCTAGTTTTTGTAGGTTCTTAAATTACATATTCTGTATCTCCTGTAGTATCTCTTACTTATCTTTCACCAACACTTTTACAATGATGAGTGAGCCCATGTTACTAAAACCCAAACTAATTGACGCACTGTTTCTATGCGTCGTACTGGCAGCGCTTATCTCAAGTGGTCACGCTAGCGGCGACGGCGGCAAAGGGGTTTTAGCCACCGTTTTAGAAGCGTCTGGTCAGGGTTGCCCGGGGTTGCCACCGATTGTCAGCTTGAACAATCGGTTATATGTTGCGCCAAACGGTAACGATGCCGCATCCGGTGCACAGGATGCACCGCTTGCCACGTTAGGAGAAGCAGCAAGGCGTTTTCCCAATGGTGGTACTGTTATTGTTCGGGGCGGTGTTTACTCTACCCAACCTATGTTCGATGCGGTGGGCACGAAAGATGTGCCGTTGCACATTCGGGCAGCCGACGGTCAGAAGCCCATCTTTGACGGTGCCAACATGCAACAAGAGGGGTCTGCTGTAATCTTCATGGGTTTGGCGTCTCACGTTGTGATCGAGGGGCTCGAGGTGCGAAACTGTTTGGTCTTAGGCTGCGAAGGAATCGCCAGTGATACACCCGTACTCGATTTGACGATTCTTGGGTCCCATATCCACCACATGTCTGCTTCCGCTATGCGCTTCGCTGGCCGGCAGATCCGCATCGAAGATAACGATATTCATGATATTGTTCTGATCAATAAAAACAACACGAACTTCCCCAACGGTGGCTGGCCCACATGCGTCGGCACTGCGCCGAACACTTTAAACTTGTCAGACCCCTGGGCGGACGATGTTGTAATCCGTGCTAATCGTATCCGTGATTGCTGGGGCGAGGGCATTGGCGTGTGGTACGGCTCCAACGTCATCGTTGAAGATAACAGTATAGTAAACGCCTGGAATGCCGGTGTCTACGCCGATAATGGATTTAATATACGTATTGCGCGGAACTATATACGCATGCATCGAGGTACAGACGGTGGCGCCGGTACGGGGATACTCCTCGGTTTGGAGGATTGCTCTATGTGGGGACTGCCAAACGTTTCCACCAAACATGTGCTTGTGACGAACAACGTCGTGATTGCGGGCGTTGGAATTGGGTGGTGGTCGATACCCACACCGGAGAGCACTTACGAATCGTTGCATGTGTTCCACAATTCAGTCGCTGGAACACAGGCACAAGCGATCGACATCGCGCCAGTAATTTCGGGGGTGAAGTATCCCACCAATAACTTCATCGCGAACAACGTATTCTTTGGTGTCGAGGAGAGTACTATCGGGAATCCAGGTGCGTTCATACTTGGTGGCAATGCATGGACCAACCGCCCAATACCCGCTATAGCAGGTCCCGGCGACGTTTCTCTTGAGGTTGTCTTCGCTGACGAGCTGTTGCAACAAGCGCAAGTGAACGAGGCGCAGCCACTTGCGCCACTCGTTGGTACAGGGGATGTTCGCGCTGCGCTGGTCGACGATTTTTTGTGCGGCGAACGGGATACGGCTGCTCCAACGCGAGGCGCATTCGAGCAGTTGTAATCGATAAGATAGCATTCACATCATGGATAGGTGCTGGTTTTGGTCGTGGACGGCTAGGATAGTGTGGCAGTTTTAAACCGGAACGGTAACAGTTGACGGCACTACAGACTCGTCAATACTAAATAACGTACTAGAGTAATTGCTATAATTTTTGCTTAATTACGCTGCTACTAATATCTTGATAATCTATTAATCATTCCCTTGTAGTCTATTATGTAGTCTATTATTTTTACGTCCGAAAGAACCAAATTGCGGAGGAGCAATCAAATCAGTTTTAACATAAGAGAATAAGAAAAATAAGGTGTAGTCGTTATAAAATTTTTCAGCAAGAAATGAAGGTGATGAACGAATAAACCGGCCTGACGGCAGCTCAAATACGTCAAAGTGAAATTTAACATATCCCGTTTGATACTGTGCTTTATAAAGAGCCAATTCTGGGGTAGAAATAGGAATAATGCCGCCTTGGATTGGCGGCATACCAACAAAGGTGTCAGAATATTCCGTTCCTAGTGACTCCACAATCACATTAACTCGGTGCGTCGCATTTTCCTTGTCCTCTAGAACAAGATAGCCATGTTGTCCCAGCCATCCAGACATAGCGTGCCGTACAATACTCTGATCTAAACTAATTCCTGAAGTATCAACTACTACCTTTGCGCCCTGAGGGATTGGTAATGGGGTTTCAACCTGTTTAGGAAGGCTTTTCATTACTGCTTCACTTAGTAGCAGCTGTTCAACTGCAGTTCTGAGGGTTTGTGTGTTCGTGTGCGTCGTCGAGCAGGCTGATGTTAGTCCGAGGATAATTAGGCTTAAAATCAGGGTTTTTAGTTTTTTGTTCATGGCTATAGCACCTGGTTTATATCGTTATAAAAAGAAAATATGTTTTAGTCCAGCGGGATTAACTCTCTTGCTAACCTAATCCGCATCCCTGCATCGACAAATGGTGAAAGTATCGTCCAGGTTAAGAATAATTATCCTGCACCTTTTATCCTGCACCTTTATGTAATAGGTCTATTTTATTGTGTTTAATTAGCAATATTAATAGCAGAAAAATACGCTATCCATGATAAATGTTGTTAGGGGTATTAGGGCAGCAAGCCAGTGTTGATATGCCAGCGGATGCGCCACTGGGGTATTGAAAAGAATCCTATTTGCTGCCTCATGCAAGCCGAAATGTTAAAAAATTTGAAGCGAATGCGTGTCCTATGGATAGAAGGTGCATAACCACTGTTAGCAAAGCTGCCTTAGCTGAGCATGTCTTAGGCTAAGCAGCGGGCTAACGATAAAAATCTGAGAAACAGACCTCCCCAGCATTATCAGCGCTCAAAAAAGTAAAGCGCAGTATTCGAGCAGCTGAAATCACATTGCTTTTTCAACCTGATAGGGAATTTTAATTATTCAATAGACCTGTTTACTGGCCGTAGAAGAGCGCTCTGAATTACCGTGCAGTGTTAATAACAGGTTCAAGGTGCTAATTAATTTATGCATAAACTGTATTTTTCGTCCGTTTTTGCCTTGCATTGGCTGTCTCAAATAGGTTTTCAATGGCTTTATTTTGGACAGCTATCCTATTCTAGGGACGTAAAATCAGGATATATATCCCATAAAAAAAGGAGGGATCTCCCTTCTTTTAGCGTTACTTTGATTTTAGAATGATCCTTGCGGAATAAACAAATCTATTAATGAAAGAGTGATTATTTTTTAGTCTGTTGAACTGCTCGATTGTGCAAACCCTGCACCGGCTCATGGAGCAACTTCGGGTTCATCTGCATTTAGTGTCTTACTGAATTTTCTTTTACCAACACTTTTACAATGATGAGTGAGCCCATGTTACTAAAACCCAAACTAATTGACGCACTGTTTCTATGTGTCGTACTAGCAGCGCTTATCTCAAGTGGTCACGCTAGCGGCGACGGCGGCAAAGGAGTTTTAGCCACCGTTTTAGAAGCGTCTGGTCAGGGTTGCCCGGGGTTGCCACCGATTGTCAGCTCGAACAACCGGTTATATGTTGCGCCAAACGGTAACGATGCCGCATCCGGTGCACAGGATGCACCGCTTGCCACGTTAGGAGAAGCAGCAAGGCGTTTTCCCAATGGTGGTACTGTTATTGTTCGGGGCGGTGTTTACCCTACCCAACCTATGTTCGATGCGGTGGGCACGAAAGATGTGCCGTTGCACATCCGGGCGGCCGACGGTGAGAAGCCCATCTTTGACGGTTCCAACAAACAAAAAGCAGATTCTGCCGTGATCTTCATGGCTTCGGCGTCTCACGTCGTGATTGAGGGGCTCGAGGTGCGAA
>JAJFJI010000108.1 GCA_021774205.1 Nitrosomonas sp. | reverse complement strand
CCACCAATACGGCTGGTAGCGGCGCACCTGTTTCGTTATAAGCAAGATAACCTTCTAACTGCGTGTCTCCATCCTGGTAATCAATCGTTTTTGTAATCATGTTTATGCATCCTTTAGTCATTACAATAAAGAGTCAACAGCCTGTCAAAGCCCCAAATCATTCCAGATTTCATCCACATGACGCTTCACTGCCGCATCCATGGTAATCGGCGTACCCCATTCCCGTGCTGTTTCACCCGGCCATTTATTGGTGGCATCCAGGCCCATTTTTCCACCTAGACCGGAAATCGGGCTGGCGAAATCCAGATAGTCGATAGGTGTATTTTCCACGATTAAAGTATCACGCGCCGGATCGACACGCGTAGTTATAGCCCAGATGACTTCTTTCCAATCACGGATAGCCACGTCATCATCGGTCACAATGATAAATTTAGTGTACATGAACTGACGCAAAAAGCTCCAGACGCCAAACATCACGCGCTTTGCATGACCTGCATACTGTTTTTTCATGCTGACCACCGCCATACGGTAGGAACATCCTTCGGGTGGCAAATAAAAATCGATGATTTCCGGAAATTGCTTTTGCAATAACGGGGTAAATACTTCATTCAGCGCTACCCCTAAAATTGCCGGTTCATCGGGCGGTTTTCCGGTATAAGTAGAGTGATAGATTGGATCGCGCCGCATGGTCATGCGTTCAATGGTCAACACCGGAAAGGTTTCTTGCTCGTTGTAATAACCGGTATGGTCACCATATGGACCTTCAAGTGCGGTTTCTTCCGGATGAATCACCCCTTCCAGCACAATTTCCGCACTGGCCGGCACTTGCAAATCACTGCCCAAACATTTAACTACCTCCGTTTTGGAACCACGCAACAATCCGGCAAACTGATATTCGCCCAGACTATCCGGCACCGGTGTTACCGCACCGAGTATTGTCGCCGGATCCGCCCCCAATGCCACTGCCACTGGATAGGACCGCCCCGGGTTTGCCAGACAAAATTCACGGAAATCCAGTGCACCACCCCGATGCGCCAGCCAGCGCATAATTACTTTGTTGGGTGCAATCACCTGCTGCCGGTAAATACCTAGATTTTGCCGCGATTTGTTTGGGCCTTTGGTTACCGTCAAACCCCAGGTAATTAAAGGCCCGATATCACCCGGCCAGCAAGTTTGAATCGGCAATTTCTCCAAATCAATTTCCGCGCCCTCCCAGACGATCTCCTGGCAGGGTGCGCTGGAAACCACCTTGGGCGCCATATGCAGCACCTGCTTTAATACCGGCAGCTTACTCCACGCATCTTTTAATCCTTTGGGTGGATCGGGTTCTTTTAAATAAGCCAGCAATTTCCCTACTTCACGCAACGCCTGTACTGAATCCTGCCCCATGCCGAGCGCGACGCGCTCAGGTGTGCCAAACAAATTTCCTAGCACAGGCATACGATGGCCCTTGGGGTTTTCAAACAGAATTGCTGGACCAGCAGCTTTTAACACACGATCACAAATTTCCGTCATCTCAAGAACAGGGTTAATTTCGTATGAAATACGCTTCAACTCACCTTGTGCTTCCAATTGCGCGATGAAATCCCGCAGGTCTTTATATTTCATATCATGCGCCTGATGTTGTCAGAAAATCGATTGCAATCCCAATAAATATAACCGTCCCTACCCTATTGTTGTTCAAAAACGCCTTAAAACAACTGGCAGGCTCACGATGATAAATTAAACGATACTGATAGATAATCAGCTGCAACGCAACGGCAAGGCCAATATAAAACGCAACACCCAGTTGCTGCATGACACCTATCCAAATCATAATACTCAGAAAAATGATATGACAGAACATCACGCCAGCCACGTCAAAACGCCCAAACGTAATCGCTGATGTCTTAATGCCGATTTTAAGGTCGTCTGCTTTATCGACCATCGCATATGCCGTGTCATACGCGATCACCCAGAAAATAGTCGCCAGCATCAACAGCCAGGCAATCATGGGCAATTCCTCAGTCTGCGCTGCAAACGCCATCGGGATGCCAAAACTAAACGCTACACCCAGGTAGGCCTGCGGCATCGCAAAAAAACGTTTGGTAAATGGATAGGATGCAGCCAAAAACAATGCGATTACTGAAAGCATAATGGTTAGATAATTGAGTGGCAGAATTAATAGAAACGCGCAAAAACTTAATCCAGCCGCCAATAACAGCGCTTCCTTGGCAGTGACGGTCCCGATCACCAACGGACGGCTCTTGGTACGTTCAACATATGGATCAATTTTTTGATCTGCATAATCGTTAATAACACAGCCAGCTGAACGCATCAAAACCGTACCCATGATAAATATCCCAAGTATCATCAAATCGGGAACCCCTTTGGCCGCAAACCAAAGACCCCACAACATCGGCCACAATAACAGCAATATACCAATCGGCTTGTTCAGCCGCATTAGTTTGGCATAATTGATCATTCGATTTTTAAAAGTCATGAAGTCAAGTCCAGAATTGCAGGGAGAAACACTTCTGTCACCAAAAGTGATTGGCCATGCAGTGTAAACAATGAACGTCGCGCCCATAAACTGGACGGCATTACCGTTAGCTTATGACATGCGCGTTCAAAAAGCGCATGCTTGGGATTCAGTTTTCTGAATTGGAGTGGGGTGCGCTTAATTTTTGGGTTAGCAAACAACACTGATCCCAATGATTTGTTGCCCAGACCACTCAATCCTCGCCACGCGCCGCGTAGGTCTTTCCGCGCAACCACCGAGTGCGCGAATACGACCGGCGTATGATTACAATACAAAAAAACTTCACGCACCATGGCTAATTCACCAGGACGCAAGTCCATGACAACACGTTCATCACCATGAACTGTCGCGAATGACTGGAATACTGGCTTAACACGGAAATCGCTGCATTGCGCCTGGATACGGCGCGTCAAGGAGCCACGGTACTGCAGCCAGCTGCGATCACGTATCGATGCGGAATTTGTAGCTGGATACCATGCCAATTGCTGGGCAGAAATCATCAAAGCAGAAACACAAAAAGGTGGATTATAAAACAGGCGGACTATCGGACTATAAACTTTTATTTACATCATGAAATATTCTACGATTATTGCTAAATTTTAGCCAAGCGTTTACTCGCTCGAATTTAAACACGTAAATATTCACTCTTTTCACCCAGCCAGCGCTGCAAATGTTGTCGCGCCAATTGCGGATGCGTTGATAAAACTTCGTCAGCAACAGATTGCGCCGCATCCAACAAATCAAAATCTTTATCTAAATCCGTAAAACGCAACATGGGCACGCCGCTCTGACGTACACCAAGAAATTCACCCGGCCCCCGTAAATTTAAATCCTGCCTGGCAATTTCAAAGCCATCCGTATGCTCGAAAATGATTTTAAGCCGTGTTCTGGCTATTTCAGACAAGGGTTCCTGATACATCAAAATACAAATACCAGTATTCGCTCCCCGTCCAATGCGACCACGCAATTGATGTAATTGCGAAAGCCCCATGCGCTCCGCATGTTCGATGACCATCAACGAAGCATTAGGCACATCGACCCCGACCTCAATGACCGTGGTTGCAACCAATAATTGAATTTCACCTTGCTGAAACAACTTCATCACTGCCGACTTTTCCTGCGCTTGAAGCCGTCCATGCACCAGGCCAATTTTTAACTCGGATAGCATTTGACTCAATGTTTCATAGGTTTCAATCGCGGTTTTTAGTTGCAACGTTTCTGATTCTTCTATGAGTGGGCATACCCAATAAACCTGTTTACCGGTATGACAAACATCACGTATGCGCATGATGATCTCATCGCGGCGACTCTCGGCAATTAATTTCGTTATGACAGGCGTTCTCCCTGGCGGCAGTTCGTCAATCACTGAAACATCCAGATCAGCATAATAACTCATTGAAAGTGTGCGCGGTATCGGTGTTGCACTCATCATGAGTTGGTGCGGTACGATACTGGCTTTTTTACCCTTCTGAGATAACGCCAATCGCTGATGAACACCGAAACGGTGCTGCTCATCAATAAACGCCAGTCCAAGTCGGTCAAATTCAACCTTTTCCTGGAATAAAGCATGCGTCCCAATGGCAAGCAATGCGTTTCCTGTCGCAATTCCGGCCAATGCGGCGTCCCGTTGCTTTTTCTTTTGACGACCGGATAGCCAAACAACCGTAATCTCCAATGGCGCAAGCCAGCCAGAAAGTTTATGAAAATGCTGTTCAGCAAGGATTTCTGTGGGTGCCATAATGGCGGCTTGATAGCCATTTTCTATCGCCTGCAAAGCAGCCAGCGTTGCAACAACCGTCTTGCCACTACCTACATCACCCTGCAACAAACGCTGCATTGGATATGGCGATGCAAGGTCCTGACTCACTTCGGCCAATGTTCTTTTTTGTGCATTGGTGAGTCCAAAGGTTAGCGATGCCAACAAAGCCCCCGTCAATTTGTTTTTTGCAGGGAGCGCTGGCGCGTTCCGGCTACGGCGCTGGCGATAATGCAAGCGCATCGATAACTGTTGCGCTAACAATTCGTCAAATTTAATTCGACGCCAGGCAGGATGCGTACGTGTCTGCAGCGAATCTGCTGAGACATCCGGCGGCGGTTTATGCAGCAACATGACGCTATCTTTAAACCCCGCTAACTGATAATGCGCCAGTATTGAGCCGGGCAAAGTATCAGAAAAAAACTCAATATTCTCATGAGAATTTAATAGCTTTTCTAATAATTTTCGGATCATTTGCTGGGAAAGCCCGACAGTAGTCGGATAAACAGGCGTTAATGTATCCGCCAGCGGATCTCCTTTATGTACGACACGGCACTTTGGATGAATCATTTCAACACCATAAAATCCCTGACGCATCTCGCCTAGTAATCGCACCCGCTTATCAACTGTAAATGCTTTTACCTGACTGCCATAAAAGTTGAGCAATCGAACAAAGAGAACACCACTTCCATCTGCCACCTGGAATACTAACTGCCGACGTGGTTGGGACAGGACTTCGCTATGAACAATTTGACCTTCAATCTGAACTACTTTACCTTCGGGCGCATCGTTAATCGGATAAATGTGCGTTTCGTCTTCATAGCGCAGCGGTAAGTGCAGCAACAATTCAAATTTGTTAGTGACGCCCAAACGGGAAAGTTTTGCCAGCACCGGCTTACTGGCAAAAGTAGCATTCAATTCAGATGCTACTTTTGCCGAATTATTAATTAATTTTCCTTGCACTACTTAGTTCTGGTTTTGCAATACCATCACCGCATCCATCTCTACCAACGCGCCCCGTGGAAGCGATCTAACACCCACAGCTGCGCGAGCTGGATAAGGTTGGCTGAAATAACTCGCCATTTTCTCGTTTACCAGCGCAAAATTATCCATATCTGTTAAGTAGATATTCAACTTAACGATATCTTGCAGACTGCCGCCACTCGCCGCAGCGACTGCTTTCAGATTCAGGAACACTTGCTGAATTTGCGCTTCAACCCCATTAACCATCTGCATGGTAACCGCGTCCAGTCCAATTTGGCCGGAAAGATAAACCGTCTCTCCAGTGCTAACACGTATGGCCTGAGAATAAGTACCAATGGCTTGTGGCGCATCCGGCGTCTGGATTATCTGCTTACTCATTTTTTCTCCTTAGAAAATATAAAATGGGTGTGTACGGCGAACCATGATACGTTTAAAATCGTGCTGGCTTTTACCGACACCTCTCTGTATTACCCTAAAAACCGCAGTTGTCTACTGACTAAATGACAACTAACCAATCGAATGATAAGTATATATGCTCAATGCACCTCGCCATGAACAAAATGTGGCACAATCTAAACACGATCCAACTACGGTTTTTAAGATTATCAATTAATATTCTTCAATGCAAAAACTGATTATTCAAGGCGGCTCGCCACTTCGCGGTGAAATAACCATTTCAGGTGCAAAAAATGCTGCGCTGCCAGTTCTTTGCGCCAGTTTGCTAACGCGTGATACGCTCCAAATCACCAACCTCCCATTTCTTAAAGATGTAACAACCATGCTGGCGCTGCTTGAGCAAATGGGAACCAATGTGATTGCCAATAACCCTTCTGAAGTAGCACTGACTGCTGCACATCTATCCAATCCAGTGGCCCCCTACGAAATGGTTAAAACCATGCGTGCTGCTATTCTGGTTCTTGGCCCGTTACTTGCCCGGACGGGCGAGGCAAACATATCGTTACCTGGCGGTTGCGCAATTGGCGTTAGACCCGTCGATCAGCATATCAAAGGGTTGCAAGCTATGGGTGCGGAAATCAAAATAGAACATGGCTATATTCATGCTGTAGCAAAACGGCTTGAAGGCACACGTATTGTTATGGATATGGTTACCGTTACCGGCACTGAAAATCTGATGATGGCGGCAACTTTAGCGGCTGGAACAACAATCCTAGAGAATGCCGCACGCGAACCGGAAGTCGTTGATCTTGCGAATTGCCTGGTTGCTATGGGTGCAGAAATTTGTGGCGCGGGAAGCGATATTATTACGATTAAAGGCGTTAAATCCCTTCATGGCGCAACACATCATGTGATGCCTGACCGTATAGAAACGGGCACTTTTCTGGTCGCTGGCGCAGCAAGTGGAGGGGAAATCCTTTTAAAAAGGGCATGCAACAAAACACTGGATGCAATCCTTGATAAATTATTGGAAGCTGGCGCCACAATTGAAACGGAAGAGAATCAGGTCAGCCTGAAAATGAATACCAAGCCAAAATCAGTTAATTTTCGTACAGCGCCCTATCCTGCATTTCCAACGGATATGCAAGCACAATTTCTAGCAATGAATTGCATTGCTGATGGCACCGCCATTGTTACCGAAACCATATTTGAAAACCGCTTTATGCATGTCCAAGAATTAAAGCGAATGAATGCAAATATTGAAGTGGAAGGGAATACCGCTATCGTACGTGGAATCAAACAGCTTGATGGCGCAAATGTTATGGCGACAGACTTGCGCGCCTCCGCCAGTCTGGTAATTGCCGGGTTGATTGCTCAGGGAGAAACTGTCATTGACCGCATTTATCACCTAGATCGCGGCTATGAACAAATCGAGAAAAAACTATCCCAACTAGGTGTGCAAATCAAACGAATACAATAAACCCGGATATTTGATCAATTCATATGCGCATCATGCAAATTAAAGAAATATCCGGCCTACAGTTTTCGTTGTTACATGAGATTAATACTTCATTGCTGGCGGGTTGTAACTTACAATAATAGTAGCAATACGGTTGTTTAACCCCATTACTGGAACAACGAGTAGCTTTTTATCATCAACATTGGCAACAACGGTGATCGTATCTGCTCCTAAAATTTCATCAGGATAAAGCTTAGAAACATTTTTATCCTCAAGCCTTTTATCGGTTGATACTAATAGCTTGCCATCGTC
>JAJFJI010000107.1 GCA_021774205.1 Nitrosomonas sp. | reverse complement strand
TACTTGAGTGGCTGAATAAGCGAAATCTGGCGCATAAAATAGCCAGTGATGACCGCGTGTGGCGTTTTCGCGTCAATTCAATTTCGCATCCGCATCATCATGCTCATTTTAAATGCACGTGCTGCACAAGAGTTACCTGTTTAAAAGAACCGGATATTGATTTTAATCCATTATTACCAGCTGGTTATCTATTTCAGGAAGCCGAAATAACCGTAAAGGGATTGTGCGCTGAATGTGTTTAATTCTTGTAATTGATCAGCTTACGACCGTTTCGCACCATAATTACGCCAAACATACTTATTTATACGTGTAAATTTCGCGTGTTTTCCTTGTTCTGGTGCCAAACAGCATCAATCTGAGCAGTGCTGGATGTTACTGAATAATTTATTAAATGGTTTGCGCTATTAATGACGTTGGTGCGTAATCAGGAGAATATATGCAACACTGTTGCATATATTCTTAGAATATTACCCGGGGATTGGTATCTAAATCTGGTCATCAGCAGGATACTTTCATATTCATATGTATTACACGTTATGCAGCTTCGGGCTTAAGCTCAGACTAGTTACAGCTATATTCATTTTAGTAACTACTCTGCTGAATACTTCAGTCATCCGGGCGGAAGAGACGAATAATCCAGTCGAACTGCAAAGTGTTACGGTCACTTCCACGCCATTTGAAGATCGCAATGAATTGGAAATGGCGCAGCCTGTCACTGTGTTGCAGGGTGAGGATTTGCGTCGCAAGCGTAGCACGAGTCTTGGGGACACGCTTTCAAACGAGTTAGGAGTATCATCCTCGTCGTATGGACCTGCCGCTAGTCGCCCAATTATTCGTGGTATGGATGGGCCACGTATTAAGGTGATGGAAAATGGCATTGATTCGCTAGATCTTTCTTCTGTTAGTCCTGACCATGGAGTATCCATTGAATCCCTCAATGCATCGCAGATTGAAATATTACGCGGCCCGGCAACGTTGTTGTATGGTGGCAATGCCATGGGAGGGGTCGTCAATGTGGTATCTGGACGCATCCCCGACCGCTTGTTTAAATCAGTAAATGGAAATATTGAAGTGCGCGGCAATACAGCTACCGAAGAACGTTCTGGCGGGGTTAATTTGATGGGTAGTATTAATCGTTCGATATCATGGCGTGTTGGTGGATTTAAACGTAAAACCGAAGATTATGATATTCCGGGTCACGCGATTAAGAACGATCCAGATAGCAGTAAAGGCGTTGTCAAAAATAGTGCGACTGATTCCGAGAGCGTTTCTCTAGGGACTTCGTATATTGGCGAGAAAGGTTTTTTGGGGGGGTCTTTTTCGCGATTTCTCAGTGAATATGAAATTCCTACACCAGAAAGTCCGACTATCGATCTTAAGCAGTCTCGTTTTGATTTAGCGGGCGAGCTGGATAATCCTTTTATTGGTTTCGAAAAATTAAAGATACGTGCTGGATATAATAATTATGATCACAATGAAATTGAAAATTCTGGTGAAATTGGAACAAGTTTCAAGAATCGGGCGCTTGAAAGCCGTGCTGAACTGTTACATGCACCGATAGTAAATTGGCAGGGGGTTTTTGGCGTACAGTTTCAACACCGGAATTTTTCGGCGTTGGGTAATGAAATTCTGGTGCCAGATACAATCTCACATTCTACGGGGTTTTTTCTGCTCGAGGAGAGAAGCTGGGATAAGTTGCGACTGGAGTTTGGTGGACGCACTGAATTCGCTAAACAAGATCCAAAGGAAAATATTCGGTCACGAACATTTAGCCTTTTCAGTGCATCTGTGGGAGCGACTTGGCTTTTTTTGGATGATTATTCGCTGAATTTATCGGCAACACAAGGACAGCGTGCGCCTACCACAAGTGAGTTGTATTCAGAAGGCGCGCATCCAGCGACGGGCACATTCGATGTTGGTGATAACGCAATGAACAGGGAAACTTCGCGCAATATGGATTTTTCGTTGCATAAAATATCCGGCGCTGCAACATGGAAAATAAATTTTTTCTATAATCGATTTAATAGTTACATTTTTCAGGAAAGTGTTGATACGAATGGTGACGGCGTTGCCGATCGTGTTGATGAGGATGGCCTGTTGGTGTCAGATGGTGATTTTTTGGTGCAAAATTTTGCGCAGACCGACGCAACTTTTTACGGTGTTGAAATTGAAGCTAATTTTATATTAATTCCAAATAATCTGGATTTGCGTTTGTTTACGGACTATGTGCGTGGCAAATTGGATAATAATGGCAACATTCCCCGTATGACGCCATTACGTTTTGGTGTCGAATTCAATCATGAAGCAGGTCCCTGGGCAGCAAACCTACGCACCACGCATGTGATGCGCCAAAATGATGTCGCAAAACTTGAAACAACGACATCTGGTTATACCCTATTAAATACCGAAATAAGCTATCAAATCCAGCGAATGAAACCAAAAGGCGCCAGAATCTTTCTTCAGGGAAATAACCTATTAAATGAAGAAATACGTGTGCACACTTCATTTATAAAAAATTTCGCACCATTACCCGGGCGCGCTATTGTTGCAGGAATTAGAAGTGATTTCTAGACAGCTTTGCAGGTTGTTAATCGTAATCAAGTACGGTATCTTTTGGCTGCGACAGTGTTTCTGGGTAATCCCGGCTAAAGTGCAACCCCCGACTTTCGTGACGCAACAAGGCGCATTTCACAATAAGATCGGCTGTATCCACCAAATTGCGTAATTCCAGCAAATCACTGGTTACCCGGAAGTTTGTGTAATACTCATCAATTTCTTCATGTAACAATTCGATCCGGCGCTGTGCTCGTTGTAACCGTTTGGTTGTCCGAACGATACCTACATAACTCCACATAAAATGACGCAATTCGTCCCAATTATGAGAAATTACAATTTCTTCGTCCGCATCAGTAACTCGACTCTCATCCCATACTGGCAACTCTGGAACAACAATGGGTGCTTGATTCAAGATATCTTTGGCGGCGGCTCGGCTGTAGACTATGCATTCGAGTAATGAGTTGCTGGCTAAACGGTTAGCGCCGTGTAGACCGGTATGCGCAGTTTCACCTACCGCGTAAAGATTATTTAAGTCTGTTTTGCCATTTTGGTCAGTCACAATGCCGCCACAGGTATAATGAGCTGCAGGAACAACCGGAATAGGCTGCTTTGTGATATCGATACCAAGTTCCAGGCACCTGGAAAAAATATTGGGAAAATGTTTTTTTATGAAACTTGCCGGTTTATGAGAGATATCCAGATAAACGCAGTCTAAGCCTCTTTTCTTCATTTCAAAATCTATCGCGCGAGCCACAATGTCTCGGGGCGCAAGTTCGGCACGTTTATCATGGTGCGGCATAAAACATTCGCCATTGGGAAGTTTCAACAGGCCCCCTTCGCCACGAACGGCTTCACTAATGAGAAACGATTTGGCATGAGGGTGATAAAGACAGGTTGGGTGGAACTGAATAAACTCCATGTTGGCAACTCGGCAACCAGCCCGCCAAGCCATGGCAATTCCATCTCCCGTGGCCGTATCAGGGCTTGTGGCATAAAGGTAAACTTTGCTAGCGCCGCCTGTTGCCAGTACGGTGTTATGTGCAGTAACTGTACAAACTTTATCTTGTGTTTTGTTGAGGCTATATGCGCCTAGACAACATTTTAGGGCATCAGGATAACTGGAAATTTTGTTGCTGGTAATTAAATCAATAGCGATATGATGCTCTAAGACAGTAATGTTCGGGTGAGCGATAATTTTTTCTTTCAAAGTTTGCTGTATCGCTTTTCCAGTTGCATCACCAGCATGAATTACCCGGCGCACACTATGGCCACCTTCTTTGGTGAGGTGATAGCCGGTGTCATTGTTTTGGTCGGGTGTAAAAGACACCTCTTGGTTAATTAGCCATTCGATGGCTTGCTTCCCATTTTCAATGACATAACGGGCTACTTTTTCATTACATAGGCCTGCACCGGCAATCAGGGTATCGTTGATATGTTGGGCGACTGAATCTTCCTTTGATAATACAGCTGCGATGCCGCCTTGAGCCTGGCTACTTGCACTGTCAAGTAGGGATTGCTTGGTAATAAGGCCGACTTTTTGGTAGGAAGATAGATTGAGCGCTAATGTAAAGCCAGCTAGGCCACTGCCAATAATCAATGTGTCAAAATAATAATTTTGCATTTTGACAGGAAATAAAATTTATAGAAAAAACTGTAAATCATATAAGATCATAACAGACTCATAAGCCCGAATGCTTTATAAATTCATGTGATAATTCCGCCGAATAGCTATTTTGGTGGAAAATTCATTATTTCGTGAACCAATTAACAAGATTTAGTGTCTCTACCGTTAGTTTATACAGTTTCAGTTCCCGAGTAGTCTTTCAATAGGTATACTAGCTCTGGTTTGCTAAAAAAGTAATAACAATAGATATTTTCTAAGAACTCAGGGAACAGGCGAGTATGGGTGATCGGGAAATCGATCAACAAGTGGTGGAGCGTGTACAGCGTGGAGACAAGCAGGCATTTAACTTGTTAGTGGTTAAATATCAGCGCAAGTTGGCCCGTTTGGTTTCGCAATTTATACGCGATTCAGCAGCGGTCGAAGATGTCACCCAGGAAGCGTTTATTAAAGCATATAAAGCATTGCCCACATTTCGTGGTGAAAGTGCCTTTTATACATGGCTGTATCGTATTGGTATCAATACAGCTAAAAATTTTTTAGTTTCTCAGGGTCGACGTGCGCCAACATCGGTTGATGGGTTCGACAACGAAGATGCTGAAAATTTTGAAGATGGCGGTAAACTACGAGAAATAAATACGCCTGAGAGTGAACTGATGAGCAAACAAATTGCTCAAACAGTTAATCATACCTTAGATGCATTACCTGAAGAGTTGCGTACAGCGATAGTATTGAGAGAAATTGATGGGCTGAGTTATGAGGAAATAGCAAATGCAATGAATTGTCCTATTGGTACTGTTCGTTCACGAATTTTTCGTGCGCGTGAGGCAATATCGGAAGAATTACGTCCCCTGTTAGGGACTGGTAAAGACAAGAGGTGGTAACGTGAAAAGTAAAGTATCAGAGTTGATGGATGGAGAGCTAGATACTCAAGAAGCTACGGCGCTAATTACTGGGTTAAAGGGAAGGGATGACTTGCGTGATGATTGGGAAACTTACCATTTAATCGGTGACACGCTGCGTGATTCATTAAAATTGTCGGTCGACGTATCTCAACATGTTAGTAAGCGATTAGAAGCTGAGCCAGCTATTGTGGCATCATATGCGCCAAAATACCTACCTAAACCTTTTCGACGCAAGATGATTGGACTTTCCGTTGCAGCTTCTTTAGTTGTCATGGTTACGGGGTGGTTGAGTATGCATGCCTTGTTTCAGCCACAATCACAACAAACGCTTGTTGCAGATAATGCGAATATAGAAAAAATGGTACCACCAATTCACGTCATCAAATCTTCCCCACACGCTAACTATGCATATCCACTTGAGCCCGAAGAAATTAATGATTATTTATATGTTCACGGGGAATTCTCTCCCGGTACGGCGACGCGCTATCTTCGCCCTGTAATTGCCACACCAGAATAAATATTTGTTAATGACTAGCGTCGTACAATTTTTTTTGTTGTTACTACTGCTGCCAGGTATCGCACAATTTTCATTAGCCCAGAATGCATCGGATTCGTCTAGCGATGCGTTATATTGGCTGAACAAAGTCGCTGCAGCGCCACGTCTACATAATTATCAAGGGACTTTTGTCTATTATGCGGATGGTAATATAGAGACATCCCGTATTGTCCATATCGTGGATGCGCAGAGGGAACGTGAAAAAATTGAGGTGTTGGATGGATTGACTCGTGTCGTTATTCGTGATAATGACGAAGTGAAATGTTATTTCCCCGATAGTAAGACAGTCGTTACGGAAAGGCGCTGGTTCCGAAAATTTTTTCCTGATATTCTGCCGCAGCTATTTGAAAACATTAATAATAGCTATTTTGTCAAAAAAGATAAGCAAGAGCGCATTGCTGGAAATGATAGTCAGGTAATTTTTTTGGAGCCCAGAGATAGTCTGCGCTATGGCCATAGGATTTGGGTTGATATTAATACCGGCCTCGCGCTTAAGGTGGCGATCGTAGATACCAATCGTAAAGTTGAACAATTTGCATTCGCCGAGTTAAAGATCGGCGAAGATGTTGGCGCTGAGTTATTGAATTCCAAATATCCTGAAATGGCGGTGGAATGGCATAATCATAATCTAACGACTTCTGTCTTAAAAAAACGTGAACTTGAATGGCAAATTAAAAAACTACCCGCAGGTTTCAAGATAGTAATAGAAATGAAACGGAATCTCGCTGGCAAATCGGTGCGTGTAGATCATATTGCATTAACCGATGGCATTGCAAATGTTTCGGTTTTTATACAACTTATGTCGGATAGTAAATCTCCGCACGCATCAGGCTTTCTGTCTAATCGTGGTGCAACAAATATCTATGTCCGAACGATTGACGATCACATGGTAACCACAGTTGGAGAGGTGCCGTTAGAAACTGTCAAATTAATTGGTGATGCGGTGTTTAAGCAACAGAAGAGTGGCGGCTAAAAAACAAAATATCATTTGTTCTTTTATAATAATGTGGATGTTTTGCTTGCTTTCAAGCTCAATAACTAGACTATAACTAGTCGATTAACAACACTTAATTGATTCAAAATTTTTTATCAAGGTTAAAATAAATGTTGCGTAAATATATTTTATTGGGATTTCTGATTATTTTTCCGGTGGCAAATGCTCAGGCAAATAAACTGCCAGATTTTACTGTACTTGTTGAGAATCATGGCGCTGCAGTCGTGAATATCAGTACCGTTCAGAAACAACGTACGAGTAAAGATCAGATGTTTCAAGAAATATTGCCAAATATCCCAAAAGATTCGCCTTTTTATGAATTTTTTCGCCGCCATATGCAGCCATTCTCGTCTCCAAAGAGAGCGCAACCACGATCTATGGGTTCGGGTTTTGTTATCAGTAAGGATGGCTATATATTAACTAACGCGCATGTGGTCGAATCAGTAGAAGAAATAACGGTTAAATTAAACGATAAGCGCGAGTTTGATGCAAAGGTAATCGGTACTGATCGCAAAACTGACATTGCATTAATTAAGATTGAAGCGAGCAATCTTCCAATAGTAACCCAGGGCGATCCTGAAAAATTGAAAGTTGGAGAATGGGTGCTAGCCATTGGTTCTCCTTTTGGTTTTGAACATAGTGTCACAGCTGGGATTGTTAGCGCCAAAGGCCGTTCCTTGGCACAAGAAAATTTTGTTCCCTTCATTCAAACTGATGTAGCTATTAATCCAGGTAATTCGGGTGGCCCGTTATTTAACATGGCGGGTGAGGTCGTGGGTATTAATTCGCAGATCTATAGTCGTACCGGCGGTTTTATGGGATTATCGTTTGCCATACCGATCGATGTTGCAACGGACATTGCCGGTCAGTTAAAGGTCAGTGGAAAAATCACCCGAGGGCGTATAGGCGTTATGATTCAGGAGCTTACCAAAGAGTTAGCCGAATCTTTTGGACTATCTGACTCAAATGGTGCATTGGTAGTTTCAATACAAAAAGATAGTCCGGCTGAAAAGGCTGGTATTGAAGTAAGCGATGTGATACTTCAATTTGATGGGAAGGATGTTGATTCGTCTGCTGATTTGCCCCGTATTGTCGGAAATACCAAACCAGAATCAAAAGTTTCTATGCAAGTATGGAGAGATGGCAAAATTAAGAAAATCTCGATAACGGTAGGGGAAATTCCATCAGAAGAAATTGTTGCCGATAGTGAAGAAAAATCAGATAAATCAACAAAGCATATTAATCGCCTTGGGCTTGCGCTAAGTGAACTAACTAATGAGCAGAAAAAACAATTGGATGTAAGTGGTGGCCTGTTAGTCGAAGATGTACAACCCGGTATTGCCAATCGCGCAGGTATCCATCTGGGTGATGTTATTCTAGGCCTTAATAATAAGGATATAAAAAGTATTAAGCATTTTAATAAGCTGCTTGAAAATATAGAGACAGGGCGCAACCTTGCATTGTTAATAAGGCGCGGTGAAATGACTACCTTTGTTACAATGAGACTAAATGATGGTGAAGAAGAATAATAAACTCAGTAACTCAGGGTCTGTTATACCGGCACTACTGGTCGTTTATGGCCGAGCGGAATGCCATCTTTGCCAGGAAATGATCGATGCGTTACAGCAATTGCAGAAGCGATTACTATTTAATTTTGAAGTGATCGATATAGATTGCGATCCTGAGCTAAAGACACTTTATAACGACCGTGTCCCGGTATTAATGGCGTTACATGAAAAACAAGAAATATGTCATTATCATCTTGATATTTCTGCATTAAATACCTACTTGGCGAGAACTCGTTAGCCTGTATTCTTCAAATTATATTTGGTATTAATCATTCATAGAACAGCTTGTCTTTTAGATAATTTTTAGTCAGTTTCCTAGCGTTCCGTAAAGCTGTTATTAATAATGGCTAGGAAAATCTCTTAAGCATGCGACTGGTACGTGCATAAATGAGCATAAGATCGCGTGACATCGGTGAATCATCCGGGTTAGAATGCTGCCACCTGATTAAACCAACGCTGATATTTTTTATCGGCGTTGGTTTCGACTAGACCCCGCATCATTTTCGACAACAATCTCTGGTTTCCACGTTTAATGCAACACATCCGAAATTTTTCAATTATTGCCCATATTGATCATGGCAAGTCAACTTTAGCTGATCGTATTATTCAGTATTGTGGTGGTTTATCCGAACGTGAAATGGAAGAACAAGTCCTCGATTCAATGGAATTGGAGCGCGAAAGAGGCATCACCATTAAAGCACAGACTGTTGCGTTGAAATATCAAGCGAAAAATGGCAAAACATATTTATTAAATTTGATTGATACGCCAGGCCATGTGGATTTTTCCTATGAAGTATCCCGTTCGCTTGCTGCTTGTGAAGGGGCTTTGCTGGTGGTAGATGCATCGCAAGGTGTGGAAGCGCAGACGGTAGCAACTTGTTATACCGCCATTGAGCAGGATGTTGATGTTATTCCGGTGTTGAATAAGATTGATTTGCCAGCGGCTGAGCCAGAAAAAGTCATTCAAAATATTGAAGAGGTTATTGGAATAGATGCGCAAAATGCACTACGTATCAGCGCAAAAACAGGGGAGGGTGTGCCAGAAGTTTTGGAAGCATTAGTTCAACACATACCACCACCTAAGGGAGATACTTCTGCGCCTCTTAAAGCGCTTGTTATTGATTCATGGTTTGATAATTATGTCGGTGTCGTCATGCTGGTACGAGTCATGGATGGCATGCTTAAGCCCACAGACCGTTTAATGCTAATGACGAGTAAAACTGTTCATTTGTGTGAACAGGTTGGCGTGTTTATGCCTAAGCCGGTATCCCAGGGATCATTAAGTGCGGGTGAAGTTGGTTTTGTTATTTCCGGCATTAAGGAATTAAAAGTCGCTAAAGTCGGGGATACCTTGACGCTGGCAAACCGTCCTGCCACCGAGCCTTTGCTCGGTTTCAAGGAAATCAAGCCGCAGGTATTTGCAGGACTTTACCCCGTAGAGTCCAATCGGTACGACGCATTGCGTACCGCATTGGAGAAACTGCAGCTAAATGATTCTTCATTGCAGTTTGAAACAGAAACATCTCAAGCGTTGGGCTTTGGTTTTCGTTGCGGTTTTCTCGGCTTGCTGCATATGGATATTGTGCAGGAGAGACTGGAGCGGGAGTATGATATGGATCTTATCACTACCGCGCCAACTGTCATATACCAGATAGTGATGCGCGATGGCGAGGTGATTGAAATCGAAAATCCATCGAAAATGCCGGATCCGTCCAATATTGAAGAAATCCGTGAGCCAATCATCACGACAACCATACTGGTTCCAGAAACATATGTCGGTGCGGTGATTACCCTTTGCGTCAACAAGCGTGGAACACAAAAAAACATGCAATATATGGGCAAACAAGTTTTACTGAATTATGAAATGCCACTTAATGAAGTTGTTATGGATTTTTTTGATCGATTAAAATCAACGAGTCGTGGATATGCTTCGCTAGATTATGAGTTTAAAGAATTCCGTGCTTCTGATCTGGTTAAGTTGGATATACTGATTAATGGAGAGAAGGTTGATGCGTTGTCTTTGATTGTACATCGTGGCAGCAGTCAAAGCCGTGGACGCGAATTGGCGAAGAGAATGCGCGAATTAATCCCAAGGCAGATGTTTGATATTGCTGTACAGGCCGCTGTCGGCGCGCATATTATTGCAAGAGAGAATGTTAAGGCGTTACGTAAAAATGTGCTTGCCAAATGTTATGGCGGCGATATTTCACGTAAGCGCAAACTGCTGGAGAAACAAAAAGCTGGAAAAAAGAGAATGAAGCGGGTTGGTAATGTGGAAATACCACAGGCCGCATTTCTGGCGATTTTGCAGGTTGAAAATAAATGATAAAAAAGTGCTGTCGTTACTTTGAAACTATCAATAATTCGGTAGAGAAAGATTTTTCTAATGTTATGGTTGACTTGGTTCTGCTGTCAAAGGTTTTAAAATGAATTTTCCTTTGGTTTTATTTACGCTACTGGTTATTACGGGTGGTATTTGGCTACTTGATTATTTCATCCTTCGGCGACGTCGCGCGCCAGATTCAGTTGAGCCCTGGTGGATAGAATACCCAAAAAGCTTTTTTCCAATCATCCTGATTGTATTTGTGCTGCGTTCTTTTATTATGGAACCGTTTAAAATTCCTTCAGGGTCAATGATTCCAACACTACTGGTTGGTGATTTTATTCTGGTTAATAAATTTACATATGGTATCAGACTGCCTGTCATTAATCGTAAAATAATGGATATCAACCAGCCGAAACGTGGCGAAGTAATGGTTTTCCGCTATCCGGAAGATCCGTCAATTGACTATATCAAACGTGTTGTCGGTTTGCCTGGAGACACAGTAACTTATCAAAACAAACAGTTAATTGTTAATGGTGATCCAGTGGAATTAGTCTATAAAGATGAGTACAAGTATGTCGAACCTGGCTTGGGTTATATTTATGCCGAGCGTTTTAAGGAGGCTTTGGGTGACGAGAATAGCCATGCGATTCTGGTCAACCAAGGTTCACATACGTTACAGTTGTTAGGTGTACGTCAATTTCCATATCGGGAAAATTGTACCTATAGTCGGACAAGCTTTACCTGCATAGTACCAGATGAAAATTATTTTACCTTGGGAGATAATCGAGATAGCAGTAGTGATAGCCGTTACTGGGGATTTGTTCCGGATGAGAATATCGTCGGGAAAGCATTTATGGT
>JAJFJI010000106.1 GCA_021774205.1 Nitrosomonas sp. | reverse complement strand
GCGCCTAATCCAGTGACCAATCAAATATTTTCCAAAACATTGGCTGGATTGCTTAATCGCCCTGCGCTTTTACCTGTGCCGGCATGGGCTTTAAAGCTTATCCTAGGTGAAATGTCAGAACTGTTAATTGGCGGTCAGCGTGTTATTCCTAAACGAATTCTAGAGACGGGGTTCCAGTTTAAATTTGCTGATTTGGATGATGCATTGAAGGATGTTTTGAGAACCTGAAAGAAGGGCTAAAATGGCCATCTGGGGATGACTATGTCGAACTCATCAGTGTGGTTGTATCTATGATCAGCAAAAATGAATCTTTTTCCGATGCTTTGTCTGCGGAGAAAAAAGTGGTGTTCGTGGCCAAAAAAGATTTACCGGCTTTGTTTGATTCATTGTGGACAAATGGTTTTCGAATTCTCGGTCCCACCCTGGGAGAAGGGGCTATCGTCTATGAAGAATTGAACGGGGTCGGTGATCTTCCAATTGGCTGGACTGATGAACAGGAAGGCGCCACCTATCGTCTGAAAAAACGTGATGACGAGGCTCTTTTCGGTTATAACGTAGGACCTCACACCTGGAAAAAATTTCTTTTTCCTCCGAAGCATCGTTTGTGGTCGGCAGAAGCCTCCACTAACGGCTTGGAGATCACTGAAGAAAAACAAGTGATACAGAAATTTGCTTTTATCGGCGTAAGGGCTTGTGAACTGAAAGCCATCCTGATTCAAGATAAAGTTTTTCTTGGCGGAGAGCACGTGGATCCGGTTTACCACGCTCGCCGTGAAGACGCGTTGCTCATTGCCGTTAACTGCACGCAAGCTGGAAAAACCTGCTTCTGCGTATCGATGGATGCAGGGCCGCGAGCGGAATCTGGTTTCGATCTCTGTCTAACCGAAGTATTGAAGGAAGGGGAGCATTATTTCATCGTGGAAATTGGCAGTGCGCAGGGAGCCGAGATTATGGCCAACGTTCCTCATAGTAACGAAACCAGGGAGGCAGAAAAAGCCATCCAGACCATCACGGCAAAAACCGCGAAACAAATGGGCCGCGTCATGGATACGGAAAATATTCAATCTCTTTTGCAGGATAATTTCGATCATCCTCGATGGGATGACGTTGCCAGCCGCTGCCTGACTTGCGCCAACTGCACGATGGCATGTCCCACCTGTTTCTGTTCGACAGTAGAAGATGTGACCGACATCACCGGAGACCATGCCGAGCGCTGGCGGCAATGGGATTCGTGTTTCACTTTGGATTTCACTTACATGAACCACGGACATGCAAGAACTTCTGCGCAATCGCGCTATCGACAATGGATGACCCACAAATTATCCGCCTGGTTCGACCAGTTCGGCACCTCAGGTTGCGTGGGGTGCGGTCGGTGCATCACCTGGTGTCCGGTGGCCATTGACATCACCGAGGAAGTGAGTGCTATTCGAGAAAATCAAACCGCGGCTAAACCTACGTCATCGTAAAGGAGGAAAAATGGAATTGCTGGAGAAAATTTTGGTCCAACACCCGTTCCTCAAGGACCTGGAGCAGAAATACGTGCAATTGATGGTCGGCTGCGCTTCCAATGTTCGGTTTGATTCCGGGACCTTTATCTATCGCGAAGGAGATGAAGCCAACTATTTCTACATTCTCCGGGCAGGGAAAGTGGCGCTTGAAATTCACGATGGTGGCCGTGAGACCATCACCATCGAAACCTTGGGCGAAGGTGATGTCCTCGGATGGGCGTGGTTGGTGCCTCCCTATCGTCGGCATGCCGATGCGCAAGCCCTGGAATTGACTCGCGCCATCGCGCTGGATGGAAAGTGTTTGCGGGATAAATGCCGGGACGATCATAATCTGGGTTACGAACTTATGATGCGTATTGTGCCGCTCATCACCCACCAGTTGCAGGCGACGCAACTTCAGTTGATGGATGTGTACGGCGTTAAAAAATAGAGAGGACTCCGTGTCTGAATCACTCGCAAACCCCTTGCTTCCGGCCCCGTACCGGGTGCTGCGAAACCAACGAAATACGCATGATGTCTTTACACTAGACGTGGAGCCGGTCAAGAAAGGGAATTCTCCTCTTTTTTCACCAGGGCAGTTCAACATGCTCTATATTTTTGGCAAAGGTGATGCTGCTATTTCCATTAGCGGTGATCCAACCAAAGAACAGCCACTCCGGCACACTATCAGAAGAGCAGGGGTGGTGACGCAGGCGCTGGAACAGGTGAAGCCAGGCGGGGTGCTCGGGATTCGCGGACCCTTTGGCGTCCCCTGGCCGGTCAAGGAAGCCGAGGGCCAGGATGTGCTGCTTGTAGCCGGTGGAATCGGTCTGGCTCCGTTGCGTCCAGCAATGTACACCCTGTTGGCCAACCGCGACAAGTACGGGAGAATCGCTCTTTTTTATGGCGCGCGGACGCCTGAGGATCTTCTCTATCTTTCCGATCTGGAACAGTGGCGGGGCCGCTTTGATCTGCAGGTTTGTGTCTCAGTGGATACCGCCAAACGCAACTGGATGGGAGATGTGGGCGTTGTTACCAAATTGATTGCCAAGGCCTCCTTCGATCCTTCGAACACGGTCGCCCTGGTCTGCGGACCGGAGATCATGATGCGGTTCAGCGTTCAGGAATTGAAAAAAAATGAAATCAAATCCGGCAATATTTTTCTGTCTATGGAACGCAACATGAAATGTGCAGTGGGTTTCTGCGGCCACTGTCAGTATGGGCCGCATTTTATTTGTAAGGACGGCCCGGTGTTTCGCTACGACCAGGTGCAGTCGCTTCTGGGAAAACGGGAGGTGTAAATGACAGTCAAACAGAAACCTAAATTGGCGGTCTGGAAATTTGCTTCTTGCGATGGTTGCCAGTTGAGCCTGCTGGATTGCGAAGACGAATTGCTAACGGTTGCCAATGAAATCGAAATCGCCAATTTCCCCGAAGCTACGCGCGCGGTGATCAAAGGTCCTTACGATCTTTCGCTGGTAGAAGGTTCTATCACCACACCTCACGATGCCGAGCGGATTTTTGAAATCCGCCGTCAATCAAAATTTCTGATCACGATTGGCGCCTGCGCCACAGCGGGCGGTATTCAGGCCCTGCGCAATTTCAAAAACGTCAAAGATTTTGTTTCCATTGTTTACGCTAACCCGGAATACATCGATACGCTGAAAAATTCCACGCCTATCGCCGACCACATTTCCGTTGATTTCGAATTGCGCGGGTGTCCCATTAACAAATACCAGCTGGTGGAAGTGATCAATGCGTTTCTGAACAACCGAAAACCCGTTATATCACCGCATAGCACCTGCGTCGAATGCAAGTTAAAAGGAACTGTCTGTGTCATGGTTGCTCAGGGAACACCCTGCCTGGGACCGGTGACTCATGCCGGTTGCGGTGCCATCTGCCCATCCTATAACCGGGGATGCTACGGTTGTTACGGTCCCATGGAAACCCCGAACACCAAAGCATTGAGCCGTCGATGGCAGGAACTCGGGGTCGAAAAACCGGATCTGGTTCGCGCTTTCCGTGGATTCAATGCCTGGGCCGATGCTTTTCGCAAGGAAAGTGAAACCCATGAGTGAAGAGAAAAAATCCAGGATCCTTAAAGTTGATGTTCTCGCTCGGGTCGAGGGGGAAGGGGCGCTGTACGTCAAGATCAAGGAAAATAAGGTGAAGGATGTTCAACTCAGGATTTTCGAACCGCCCCGTTTTTTCGAGGCGTTTCTCCGTGGCCGCGCGTTTACCGAGGTACCGGACATCACTGCCCGCATCTGCGGCATCTGTCCCATCGCTTATATGATGAGTGCGTGCCACGCCATGGAAAACGCGATTGGAATAAAAGTCGAGGGACAGCTGCGCGAATTGCGTCGACTCATCTATTGTGGCGAGTGGATTGAAAGTCACGGCCTGCATGTGTTCATGTTGCACGCACCTGATTTTCTGGGATACGACGACGCCATCCAGATGGCAAAAGATCATCAAGACATCGTGAACTTGGGTCTCCAGTTAAAAAAGGTTGGCAACGAAATCGTCAGTTTCCTCGGTGGACGCGAAATTCATCCGATCAACGTACGTGTCGGCGGGTTCTATAAGGTTCCCAAGAAATCCGACTTCAAGCCGCTTAAAGAAAAAATTAAATGGGCGCGGGATGCCTCGTTGGAAGCCCTCGAATGGATAAGCAAACTTCCCTTTCCCGATTTTGAACAAGATTACGAATTCGTTTCCCTACGGCATCCGGAGGAATATCCGTTTAATGAGGGACGGCTGGTATCTAACAAAGGACTCGATATCTCTATCAGCGAATATCAAAATTACTTTGTTGAAGAGCACGTGTCCTATACCCACGCCTTGCATTCCGTTCTTAAGGGGCGAGGATCATATTTTACCGGCCCTCTGGCGCGTTACAGTTTGAATTTTGACCGCTTGCCACCGGAAGTTCAGGATGCAGCTCGTTCCGCCGGGCTCGATGCTACCTGCCGGAATCCGTTTAAGAGCATTATCGTACGGACCGTGGAAATCTTGTATGCGCTAACTGAGGCTATTCGAATCATTGACAACTATGAACAGCCAGATCAACCTGCGATAGACGCAGCTCCCTGCGAAGGGGTGGGTTATGGATGCACCGAAGCGCCTAGAGGAAGCCTCTATCACCGTTACCGGATTGATCGTGAAGGAAATGTTTTGGATGCCAACATTATTCCACCAACCTCGCAAAATCAAAAACAGATCGAAACAGACCTGTGGGAATTCATTCCGATGCACATGAACCTG
>JAJFJI010000105.1 GCA_021774205.1 Nitrosomonas sp. | reverse complement strand
CCTGTCAGTAAGCAGGTTAGCGCGAAAGTCTTTGCCGCAACGCTAAACCAGCAAGGCCTGCTGAAATGCCGTGCAACTAGCGTTGGCGCCCATACCCAACTCGCCGCCATTATTCATATGGTAGAAGAAGCACAAGGTTCCAAGGCTCCGATTCAACGCATGGCTGATACCATTTCCGGGATATTTGTACCGATCGTCGTCGCTATCAGCATCGTAACTTTTGTTATTACTTGGTGGCTAACAGGCGATTTTGTGTCTGCCTTGATCAACGCTGTTGCAGTATTAGTTATTGCCTGCCCCTGCGCCCTAGGATTGGCAACACCAACAGCAATCATGGTTGGGACAGGGCGCGGTGCACAGGTTGGTGTATTGGTAAAGAATGCGGCGGCACTGGAACATGCTGAAAAAATTCAGACGCTCATTATCGACAAAACTGGCACCTTGACGCAAGGAAAACCGCAAGTAACAGATATTATCCCGGCAAAGTCCATTACCACTAACGACTTCATGCAAATTGCAGCTTCACTGGAACAAGGATCTGAACATCCACTGGCAAAAGCAGTATTGGCGTATGCTTTAAAAAACAACATCCCAACAAAACAGGCGAGTGATTTCATTGCCATTCCCGGTGGTGGCGTTACCGCACGTATTGATACCAGCGACTATGTACTTGGATCACCCAAATTTCTGATCGACCACGGTGTACAAGTTGACAACAACCAAATCACAACATTACAAGCAGAAGGAAAAACAGTCATTGGCGTTGCGGTTGCTAGCACCAACTCACCTAAAATACTTGGCTATCTCGCCATAGCTGATCAACTTCGGGAAACCTCAATACAGGCTGTAAAACGTCTAAAGTCTATGGGTATCGAAATTGTTATGCTAACAGGCGATAACGCTATTACTGCTGCAGCTATTGCTAAACAGACTGGAATCATCAATTATCGTGCTGAAGTATTACCTCAAGACAAAGCAAATGAAGTCATGAGGATGAAGACTAGCGGTCAGTTCACTGGCATGATCGGTGATGGTATCAACGATGCGCCAGCATTGGCTGCCGCCGATGTAAGCTTTGCTATCGGCGCAGGTTCTGATGTAGCGATTGAAGCAGCCGATATAACCCTGATACGCAATGACCTAATGAGTGCTGCGGATGCAATCTCTCTTTCACGCGCAACATTAAGAAAAATCCGCCAAAATTTATTTTTTGCTTTTGTCTACAACACATTAGGTATTCCACTGGCTGCAATCGGAATGCTTAGTCCAGTCATCGCAGGCGCAGCGATGGCAATGAGCTCAGTATCGGTAGTTAGCAATTCCTTATTGCTAAAAAGATGGCAAGCAAATTTTTAACTATTTCATTTTTGATTAAATCAAATTAACACCAACGATAAAATGCAAACAACTACGATAAACATTAAAGGCATGACTTGTACGGGCTGCGTCAATAGTGCAAAAAGTGTACTCGAAAAAATTTCCGGTGTAAGTTGCGTAAAAGTTTCTCTGGATCAGGCGCGAGCAATCATTCAGCATGATGCGACCAAATCCAACGCCGAACAATTTAAACAAGCTATCAGGGATGCGGGTTTTGAAATCGCCAGATGACAAAAAGGAATATGCAGCAAAAGACGCGGTTATTCAGCCAAGCAAAGATGCACTAATCAAACGCCTTAATCGCATCGAAGGCCAGGTACGCGGTGTCGCGAAAATGATTACGGAAGATCGTTATTGCGTAGACATACTGAACCAAATTTCCGCACTGCAATCGGCAATGGATGCCGTTGCTATGCAATTATTGGAAAATCATACCCATGGTTGCATGCAAAACGCAATCAAATCCGGGGATGGCGATGAAGCCATTGATGAAATGATGACGCTATTACGGAAATTTGCAAGATAATTAAAAAAATTTATCTATTACAACACTTTCCACATTCAGTTAGCTTAGCTTTTGCTTTAAAATTGTGTTTACCTGTGCCGGATTGGCTTTACCTCGGGTAGCTTTCATTACCTGCCCTACAAGTGAATTAAAGGCTTTTTCCTTGCCACCACGATAATCCTCGACTTGCTGGGGGTTGGCGATAAGTATCTCATCAATCAGCTTTTCAATTTCGCCGCTATCTGATATCTGTTTTAATCCTTTATTCTCAATAATAACATCAGCATTACCGTCATGTTCGCCGTGCCACATGCTATCAAATACATCCTTGGCAGTTTTTCCTGATATGGTGCCATCACTGATACGTTCTAACAATGTTGCGAATTGTCCTGGACTGATGGGGCAATCTGAAATTTCAATCCCCTCTTTATTAAGCCGTCCACTTACTTCACCCATGATCCAGTTAGCACAAAGTTTGGCCTGAGATGGTAATTGTTTCACGGCACTTTCAAAAAAATCCGCCATTTCCCGGGTTGCAGTCAACACAATCGCATCATAAACCGGCAGATCGAATGCTGTCACATAACGATTCCGTCTTGCTTCAGGTAATTCTGGCAACATCTGCTTAACTTTATTAATCCATGCTTCAGATATCTCCAGTGGCATTAAATCTGGATCTGGGAAATAACGATAGTCATGCGCTTCTTCCTTACTACGCATGGTACGAGTCTCGTTCCTGTCAGCGTCATACAGGCGCGTTTCCTGACGCACAACACCCCCGTCTTCCAAAATTTCAATTTGACGCTTGGCCTCAAATTCAATCGCTTTTTCCAGAAAACGAAATGAATTAAGATTTTTGACTTCACAGCGAGTACCAAGCTTATCCGATCCTTTTGGCCGCACAGACACATTAGCATCACAACGAAAAGAGCCTTCCTGCATATTGCCATCACAGATGCCGATCCAGCGTACCAGCGAATGCAATGTTTTGGCATATATCACCGCTTCAGCACTACTACGCATATCAGGTTCTGAAACGATCTCCAGCAACGGCGTACCGGCACGGTTAAGGTCAATGCCCGTCATTCCATGGAAATCTTTATGTAATGATTTACCCGCATCCTCTTCCAGATGCGCCCGAGTAAGACGTACCGTCTTTTCAACCTCACCCATCTGAACCTTGATACACCCGCCTTCAACCACGGGTAGCTCATATTGGCTGATCTGATAGCCTTTTGGCAAGTCGGGATAAAAGTAGTTTTTACGGGCAAAAATTGAAGGCGAGTTAATTTTTGCACCCACTGCCAGACCCAATTTAATTGCCCGCTCAACCACGCCTTTATTCAGCACTGGTAAAACGCCTGGTAGCGCCAGATCCACCTCACAGGCCTGCGTATTTGGTATAGCGCCATATGCGATTGAAGCGCCAGAAAATATTTTTGACTGGGTCGAAAGTTGTGCATGAACCTCCAAACCGATAACAATTTCCCACTGCATAACCAGGATAACCTTTTTTTGCCACTAAATATTATGTAAATGATTCACTACTTTTTCTATCAAATTTCAGGCATGCGAAGATGCCAGTCCGTTTCTAATTGATACTGATGCGCCACATTCAGCATTTGCGCTTCGGCAAAATAATTACCAATAATATGCAACCCAACTGGCCTGTTTTTATCACCAAATCCAATCGGAATAGACATGCCAGGCAATCCAGCCAAACTTGCTGCGCTGGTGTAGATATCCGACAAATACATTTGTATTGGGTCACTGTTTTTTTCACCCAGGTTAAAAGCAACTGTTGGTGTAGTGGGCCCCATTATGATGTCACATTGCTTGAAAGCATCAGTAAAATCCTGCGCAATCAAACGACGAATTTTTTGCGCCTGAATGTAATAAGCTTCATAGTAACCATGGGATAAAACGTAAGTCCCAATCAAAATTCGCCGTTTTACTTCCGCGCCAAAACCTTTGGCGCGACTTTTTCGATACATTTCACTGAGATCGCTATAGGACTTGGCACGATAGCCATAACGCACACCATCAAAGCGGGATAAATTACTGGATGCTTCAGCAGGTGCCAACACATAGTAGACAGGAATAGAAAGCTGCGCATTTGGTAGCGACACTTCCACCATCTTAGCACCCAATTTACGATATATTTCAAGCGTTGCCTCTACCGTATTCGCTACATCATCACTCATCCCTTTGGCAAAATATTCCTTGGGCAAGCCAATACGCAATCCCGCGAGTGGCCTGTCCAGATCTCGCAGATAGTCTTCCGCTTCACGCTGCAAACTGGTTGAATCCCTGTCATCAAAGCCAACCATGACATTGAGCATAAGCGCCAAATCTTCTGCTGATTTTGCCATTGGCCCACCTTGATCCAGGCTTGAAGCAAAGGCTATCATGCCGTAACGTGACACCAATCCATAAGTCGGCTTAATGCCTGAAATGCCGCATAGTGCCGCCGGCTGGCGAATAGAACCACCGGTATCCGTGCCTGTCGCCGCTGGCGCCATGCGCGCGGCCACCACGCAGGCTGAGCCACCAGAACTACCACCCGGCACCGCTGAGACATCCCATGGGTTTCTAACTGGACCATAAAAAGAAGTCTCGTTACTTGACCCCATGGCGAATTCATCCATATTGGTTTTACCAATATTAACCGCGCCAACCCGATTAAAGCGTTCAATTACGCCCGCATTATAGGGTGATGTAAAGTTTGACAACATTTTTGACCCACAAGTAGTCAACCACCCTTTGGTACAAAAGATATCTTTCTGCGCAACAGGAATACCAGTCAATAGACTCGCATGCCCGGACGCGATCATCTGGTCGGCGGCCTCCGCTTGAGCCAGACTCATCGCCTCATTAATAGTAATGAAAGCATTGTAATTTGGATTCAGTGCTCTCGTCCGTTTAAGGAATTCTCCTGTAAGCTCAACACTGGATATTTTTTTTTCTGCAAGTTGCTGGGAAAGTTGTTTAAGGCTAACGTTAAACATGGTTTCTGCTAATCAGGCGATGTGTGATAAAATGTGGAATATAAGCGACGCAACATCACCAATATCAATGTGCTGCTGGCAAATGGCGTAAGAATTTCATGGGCAAAAACTTAACCTTACTCAATAACCTTTGGCACAAGATAAAGCCCTTCCTCCACTTGGGGCGCAATTGCTTGGAACCGTTCTCGCTGGTCAGATTCAGTTACAATATCGTCACGCAATCGCTGTGTCACATCCTGAGCATGAGACAGCGGCTCAACCCCTAATGTATCGACTGCTTGCATTTGCTCGATGAGATTAAAAATATCAGATAGTTGCGCCAAAACAACATGCGCTTCTTCTTCATTTGTCTCAATATAGGCGAGATCCGCGATACGCCTTACATCATCAAAAGATAAAGTCATTTAAAACTGGCAGCCTTCTACTTATATTCAAAGAAGTATTAGGGTATCATGCCCTGTTTCAATCGGCACATTCTTTTTTTGATACAATCTTCACTTTCTTTATTAGTTATTCACGATATCATCACCAACACAAACGGATTTTGCCATTATGTTTAATCTTTCGAACAGCAACCTTCTGGGGAGTTTTTTCTCAACAGATATTTTGGGGAGTTATTTCTCAACAGATATGGCTATCGACCTGGGCACGGCCAACACACTAATTTACGTTCGCGGCCAAGGTATCGTGCTGAATGAGCCGTCAGTAGTTGCAATCCGTGAAGAAGGGGGCGCCAACTCCAAAAAAATGATTCAACAAGTCGGACTAGCCGCAAAACAGATGTTAGGAAGGACGCCCGGTAACATTACCGCCATTCGTCCAATGAAGGATGGCGTAATTGCCGACTTTACGGTCACCGAACAAATGCTAAAAATGTTTATTAGAAAAGTGAACCCGCCGCGTTTGTTTTCAGCTAATCCTCGAATTGTGATTTGCGTTCCTTACGGATCTACCCAGGTAGAACGTCGTGCCATCCGCGAAGCTGCTTATGGTGCTGGGGCACGTAAAGTGGAATTGATCGAGGAGCCAATGGCAGCGGCGCTTGGCGCAGACTTGCCAGTAGAAACGCCGACGGGTTCAATGGTGGTTGATATTGGCGGCGGCACTACTGAAGTTGGTGTTATTTCACTGGGTGGCATCGTTTACTCAAATTCAGTTCGCGTTGGTGGCGATAAATTTGACGAGGCGATCATCAATTATATTCGCCGAAACTACGGCATGTTAATTGGCGAGGTCACCGCTGAATTTATTAAAGAAGAAATTGGCTCGGCTTTTCCAGGATCGGAAGTACGCGAAATAGAAGTTAAAGGTCGCAACCTGGCGGAAGGTATTCCACGTAGCTTTACAATTTCCAGCAATGAAATTCTTGAAGCGCTGGCTGAGCCTTTAAATAACATAGTCAGCGCAGTCAAGACGGCTTTGGAACACACGCCACCAGAGCTCGGCGCCGACATTGCCGAACAAGGCTTGGTTATCACGGGAGGTGGCGCACTATTGCGCGATATAGACCGATTGATTATGGAAGAAACCGGCCTATCTGTCATTGTTGCTGAAGATCCATTAACCTGTGTAGTCCGTGGCTCTGGTATCGCGCTCGAAAATATAGACAGCTCGATTGGAATCTTTGCTAATGATTAAACCGTATTATCAATATGAGTTGATATACACCCCATACCGTTAATAATTTTTGATCAGGCCAAACACCAAACGACGTTAAACTCAAGTTAAAAAATAGCTTTAGATTTGATGTAACATTTGTAATTTTTTTATACGCCTCAATATCAGCTCTATTTGTCATAATCCACCCATGACACGTACTGTAAACTTAAAGGTTTAATAGACGCTTAACGTCTCGATATACGGGATGAAATGAAATCAGCCCCACAGTT
>JAJFJI010000104.1 GCA_021774205.1 Nitrosomonas sp. | reverse complement strand
ATATCAGCCTATACTGGAAAAACTGGCGGTACAAATAAAAAAGAATAAAAAACGCAACGATGCAATGCCTGCCCTGAAGGCATATTTGGTCCCTGATAATTCGCATAAATTGGTGCAAGTCAAAATAGGCGATAAAATAGTCGGGCATCTTAACATCAGTAATGCACGAAGCTTTCGGCGCAGATTAAGCGCAAAAAAACTAGCAGGTCAAACGACTGTTTGTGACGCGTTGATTGGTGGCGGTGAATATGAGGATGGCCGCAAACAGTATTACAATGTCATGCTTGATTTGAAACCATTCACATAATCTTGAAAACCGCAGATAAAGACATTTGCGGTGTTATCTTCTCCATTCCTGGTAAGTCAAGCCGTTGGTTAAGGAAGTTTAATTATCAATTCATGCAACGGCAGTGTGTGTTAAACAGCCAGGTAGCTATGAATTGAATGAGCGACCTGACCGTACGTATTTTAGACGCCTCGCGTTCATGCGTTCGCTCCCGTCCACTAAGCAATTCGGTGGTCAGTGGTCAAAATTGCGCTTGGACATAAGAAGTTTACGGTTTATTGTTCATGCATTAGCCTTGTTTTCTTGGTTTGTGCCGCCATTCGTAATTTTTCTATAGCAGAAAAATGGTTGCTAGTCCTAGAAATGATAGAAAGCCAATGACATCAGTCGCTGAAATGAGAATTACCCCGCCGGCCAGTGCGGGATCAATACCTAGCCGCTGCAGTATCAATGGAATTAGGGTGCCTGCCAGTGCGCCGGTTAGCAGGTTGAGTGCCAGGGCAATTCCAAAAACGATACCGAGTTGGGCGCTGTTAAACCAGAGGAAGGCGATGATGGCAACCACAAAGGCCCACAGAAAGCCGTTTAACAGTCCCAAGGCCAGTTCTCGCAGCAGCAGGCGCCAGGCATTACTGTGTGTGATTTGCTCAAGCGCAAGGCCGCGTGTCACCAGTGTTAATGTCTGGCTGCCTGCCACACCACCCATACTGGCAACTACTGGCATGAGTATGGCCAGTGTGACGATCTTGTCAATGGAATCTTCGAAAAGCCCAATTACCGATGCGGCGATAAAGGCATTGATCAGGTTTACCCCCAGCCATATGGCCCTTCTGCCAGCGCTCGGAATAATCGGTCCGAACATATCAGTAGTCTTGCTCAAGCCGGCTCGACGCATCATTTCTTGCTCAGCCTCGTCACGCATCACATCAACAACGTCATCGATGGTAATTCGGCCTAAAAGTCGACCTGTCTGGCTGACGACAGGTGCTGAGATCAAGTCTTGATCTTCAAATAAACGGGCTACTTTGGCAGCAGGTGTTAAAACAGAAATGGGCGGCACTCCTGCTGTCATGGTTTCGCTGACTGTTGTTTTGGCACCTAGTGATACGACGTCACTTAACCTGAGGATGCCGAGGTATTGGTTATTCCGATCAACCACCATCAGACTATCTAAGTGCTCAGGCAGTGCACCTTTTTGTTTCCGTAGTTTCCGTAGGTAGCGAAGGACTGCTTTTAGGCTCACATCCATGCGGACAGCAGCAGCATCAACATCCATCAACCCACCCGCAGTGTCATCAGGGTAGAATCGAACCGTCTCGTATCGTTGTCGGCGTTCAGTGTCCATGGCGCCTACCATGGCATTGACGACGGAAACAGGTAAGTCTGCGTCCAGATCTGCAAGCTCGTCTATTTCCAGTATCGCCAGTACAGCTAACAGCACTTGCTCATCAGTCACTGCGATAAGCTGTTGCCGCACTTCCCCTTGTGTTTCGAGTAAAACCTCTCCTTTGGATGGCGTGGCGACCAGCTGCCATAAATCTGGACGCAAGTCTCGTGGTAAGGTTTTCAATGCATTTGCAATGGCGGACGGATGCATCGTATCAAGCAGATTGATAACTTCTTGGGGAGAGCCATGCTCCAATGCTTCATAGAGCTGTTTCAGGTGATCTGGATTTTGTTTGCTTTGTTCGGTGTGCATTACATGACCTCACCCAGCAATTTATCTATGCCGTCTTGGTTCATAGTTTTTTCTCGCTGAATTTAAAGTTTTCGGAGTGCTGTAAAAATGCGAAAAATTCCCTGCATAAGCGAATTACCGCATTGCACGGTTCCAAGGTGCCAAATCTTGCATAAATGCAATCATTTGATGAATTTCTCGTGCCGCATACTAGAAGACTATAGTGGAATGCTCTGCGTTACTTTCTAAAATATCAATTATCCATTGTTTAGTTTGCGGAGAACCTCGGAAACTTTCATTTTTGGTATAAAATACGCCGATAATGCACGATATTCAAATGAGATACATAAATAGCGTGCAGTAAACCCTTCGAATTCCAGAATTCCTCAAGCGATCATAACTGAGTCTTTGGCGTGCAACATTTCAATATGACGTTGCAGCTTTATTGGGAGGAACCATGAGACTTTACCTAATATTTATTTACCTATTTCTAAGTGCTTGCGCCACGCTGCCACCTACTTTTGAAGATGCGCAGGTGACCGCTATTTCCTATCGTCAAGTAGGCGCAGATTTAGACAGTTACAAAAATAAATCTGTGCGTTGGGGTGGTGTTATTGTTGATGTGGAGAATGATGAAAATTTTAGCTTGATGCAGGTATTATTTTATCCATTAGACTATTATGGCCGCCCTGAATTAGATAAGCTCAGTGAAGGGCGGTTTGTTATTAAAAGCGCTAAATTTCTTGATCCAATGTTTTATGCCGCCGATAGAGAAGTTATTTCTGTGGGTGTAATTGATGATGAAATTGAACGTACGATTGACAATAAGCGTTTTCGGATGCCGTTGATAACGTCCGACACTATTCATCTATGGCCTATAAATTTCCGAGGTGATTATTTTGGTTATTGTAGGTCTTGCTATTATAGACAGTTATTCTGGTAGGCTAAAAAAGCGCGCGGGATTCTAGATTCCAAGAAGCGGTAAGGTGCAGGGTCGCTTTGCGGATGACCGGTAGGGCGGTGCACTCTGAATTTGCGGTTTGGAGCGTGCAATGTAGACTTGCGTGTGCGGTAGGTGCTAGTAATCCAGCAAGCAGCAAAGGAATGCTATTAACAAGCAAACATAAGGGATACGAACGCAAATTACAGGTAAACACGACAAAAGCCTCCATGCCGAATTGCGTTTCAGTATATGCTTGTACTAAATAATTTTCCATTAATTTTCCGTTAAGTTAAAATTGATGGCATGTGGTTGCTTGGATAATAAAGAGGCTAAAAATCCAATATGCATTACTTTTGTTTATTTAGGTGTGCTGCGAATGCGCAAAAGTCTTTATGCGCTTCGTTGGAGTTATTGAGGATGTGCTGGTATACTGCCGACACTTTTATAAGGTTAGCGAGATTAAGTAGCTGGCGAAATAAGGCGTTATTGAAGTTGAGTTAGTTGTTTGTTTGACAAATTTTTTATGGCGGGCCTCCCCGCATTGCAGGGTAGTGAATCTGGTCAGGTCCGGAAGGAAGCAGCCACAGCTATTTTTTGCAAGTGCCGGGGGTTTGGCTCGCCACCCTAACTTTCTTAATAATCCAGGTCTGGATTTTCGAGGCTTTGGCCAGCGTGGAACTGGATTGCTTTTTCCATTCATTCATTAAATATCGTGTCCCAATCCCAGGTTCTTGCCCGCAAGTGGCGTCCCAGAAATTTTCTTGAGTTAACAGGCCAGGAGCATGTTGTCAGGGCGCTAACAAATGCACTTGAGCAAAACCGGCTACACCATGCCTATTTGTTAACCGGAACACGCGGCGTTGGAAAAACAACGATTGCACGTATTTTCGCCAAGGCGCTTAATTGTGAAACTGGGGTGACAGGTACGCCATGTGGGACATGCTCGGCTTGTACCAGTATTGACAGCGGCCATTTTGTTGATTTAATCGAGTTGGATGCGGCTTCTAATACGCAGGTAGACAATATGCGCGAGTTGCTTGAGAATGCGTTATATGCCCCAACCAGCGCCCGCTATAAGATTTACATTATCGATGAAGTACACATGCTTTCCAAGTCAGCGTTTAATGCCATGCTTAAAACGTTGGAAGAACCGCCAGCCCATGTCAAATTTATTCTTGCGACAACCGATCCACAAAAAATTCCTGTCACGGTTTTATCGCGCTGCTTACAGTTTAATCTGAAGCAAATTCCACAGACGCAAATCGTGACGCACCTTAAAAACATACTGGTGCAAGAGCAGATCAGCAGTGATACCGTTTCATTACAGTTGTTGGCGCGTGCGGCGCAGGGCAGTATGCGGGATGCCTTGAGTATCTTGGATCAGGCGATTGCTTTTGGTCAGGGCAAAGTGGATGAGACAATCGTACGTGAAATGCTGGGTGCGATTGATCAAAATTATCTCTATGATCTGCTGGATGCCTTGGCGCAAAATGACGGTGTAAAGTTATTGTCTATTGCTGATGATATGGAAGCGCGTAGTCTTGAATTTGATACGGCACTGCAGGATTTGGCAGCGCTGCTGCATCGTATTGCGTTAGCGCAAACGGCACCGCAGGCAATTAGTGAAGAAGCATTGGAGCGTGAGCGGGTCATGGCGTTAGCGCAGATTTTTT
Organism: Nitrosomonas sp.; assembly: GCA_021774205.1. Taxonomy (GTDB): domain Bacteria; phylum Pseudomonadota; class Gammaproteobacteria; order Burkholderiales; family Nitrosomonadaceae; genus Nitrosomonas. Next base: position 2,549 of record JAJFJI010000104.1, on the reverse strand, counting down.
CGCCGGATGATATTCAGCTGTTTTATCAGATTGCATTGCATGGGCGCAATGACTTGAGTCTTGCGCCGGATGAATACGCTGGCTTTACGATGACGCTGATGCGCATGCTAACTTTTATGCCGGAAGATGAAAATAATGGTGATGGGAATGACAAGCGCAGCCCGATTACCCAGCGCTTGCATGATGACGATACAAAAAGTCATTCGCCAGAGATTGTCAAAATAAAGACAGTGGCGTCAGATAAGAAATCGTCTTTAAATCAATCCAGTCCTGATTGGTCATCGTTGGTTGATCAGCTGAATCTAAAGGGAATGACGAAAATGCTGGCGCAACATAGTGAGGCACGTGTTTTCTCTACTGATAAAATTGAACTATACGTACCAGAAATACACAAGCACTTATTGGATAAAAAGTACCAGGACAAGATCCGGGAGGCAGTCGGTATTTATTTCGGCAAGCCGATTGAATTAAAATTTTTAGTTGGCATTGTCTCCGGTCAGACGCCTATGGCATTGCAACAACAAAAGGAACAAGCCAGGCAATCAGCAGCTGTAGCGGCAATTGAAACAGATCCTGTGGTGCAACAATTAGTGGAAGATTTTGATGCAAAAATAATTGATTCTTCAATTAAACCTATTAACTAGTGGAGGATACATGCGATGAAAGCTAACTTGGGCAACCTGATGAAACAGGCGCAACAAATGCAGGAAAACATGAAGCAAATGCAGGAAAAATTAGCGACGGTAGAGGTTGAAGGTCAGTCCGGCGCAGGTATGGTCAAAGTGGTAATGACTTGCCGTCATGATGTAAAAAGTATCAACATTGACGATAGCCTGATCGGTGACGATAAGGAAATGCTGGAAGACCTGATTGCGGCCGCGGTTAATGATGCCGTGCGTCGTATTGAGTCCACAACGCAAGAGAAAATGGCGGAAATGACTGGTGGAATGGGTTTGCCGCCAGGGATGAAACTACCCTTCTAAAAACAAATGAGAGTCAACCGACCGATCAGGCCGAAGCAAAAAAAAATACCGCCACTGAAAGTTAACGGTATCCCCGATGCTGTGCCGGGCATTACCTGTAAATTACACAAGCTTTTGGCGCAGAAGGGTTTAGGTTCGCGGCGTGAGATGGAGACATTAATTGCTACTGGCCGGGTGAGTATTAATGGCAGAGTGGCCGAGGTTGGTGAGCGAGTTGGGCCAGGAGATGTGGTACGAGTTGGAAAACGCATCATTCGTTTTCGCACTGAAGAGAGTATTCCCCGGGTCATTCTTTATCATAAGCCAGAAGGTGAGATTGTGAGTCGTAGCGATCCCGAAGGACGACCCACAGTATTCGATAAATTGCCCCATCTCAAATCATCTAAATGGATAGCGATTGGCCGCCTGGATTTTAATACCAGTGGATTGTTGGTTTTTACTACCGATGGTGGATTGGCCAACCGTTTAATGCATCCAAGCTTTGAAGTGGAGCGTGAATATGCCGTCCGTGTATTGGGTCAGTTAACAAAAGAACAGATGGTTGCATTGACAAGCGGCGTCGAGTTGAAAGATGGTCTAGCTAAATTTAGTTATCTGTCCGACCAAGGTGGTGAAGGTTCCAACCACTGGTATCGCGTGATCTTGCGAGAAGGTAAAAATCGGGAAGTTCGCCGTATGTTTGAAGCGGTAGGCCTGACAGTGAGCCGATTAATGCGGGTAAGGTTTGGCCCGATTAATCTGCCGCCATGGATTAAACGGGGGAAATGGACGGAACTGGATGATAAACAAATGAATCGCTTGCTGAATATGGTAAAGCAGTAAGCTTTATCCGGGCAGCTGGTTATGCTTTAACAAAAAAACAAATTCATCACCTGCACTGGTTTCTAGCCAAGTAAACGGTGTCCGGGGAAAGGCTTGTTCCAGAAGTTTGCGGTTATGGCCAATTTCGACAATCAAGATGCCTTGCTCGTTTAAATGATTCGCTGCTTGATGCAATATTACGCGGGTTGCATTCAAGCCGTCATCGCCACTGGCCAGTGCAATTTGTGGCTCATGGCGATATTCCTTGGGCAGTATTGCCATTGATTCAGCGTTAACGTAGGGTGGATTGCTAATGATCAGGTCATAGCGTTGCTCAGATAAACTGCTGAATAAGTTCGATTGAACTAAACGGATTCTTTCTTGCAGGTTGTAATCTTTAACATTTCGATGCGCAACTTCCAACGCGTCAGTTGAAATATCTACGGCATCAATTCTGGCATTATTAAAAGCATGAGCCAGGAGGATTGCAAGACATCCAGATCCGGTACAAAGATCCAATGCAGAATGAAGTTCATCAGGATCGTTTATCCAAGGTTCAAGCTGCGTTTTTAGCAGTTCAGCGATAAATGAACGGGGCACTATCACGCGTTCATCGATATAAAAGCGATAATCCCCAAGCCAGGCTTCATTCGTAAGATAGGCGGCGGGTTTTTTTTCAGTGACGCGGCGTTCTATCATGTGCAATACCTGTGTCTTCTCGGCAAGGGTGAGGTGTGCGTCAAGAAATGGTTCTAATTGATCGAG
>JAJFJI010000103.1 GCA_021774205.1 Nitrosomonas sp. | reverse complement strand
GCAGCATTAAGCGTATCAGCGGTAACATAGTAAATTTTGTCCTGACTTTCTTCCATCCGGGCAACATAATCACTGAGTGAGACCGATGGTTCGTCAGATTCATCATGGGTTGAAATAAAACGCAGTAAACCGGCGATCCGTTCGCGATTAGCGAAATCTTCTCCAGCCCCTTCTTTCAGAACCTGACCAAATTCCCGCCAGAAGGTTTTAAATTTCTCCTTTCCCTCATCATCTTCTTTTTTTGCTAAATCCTCAATAAGCCCGAGAACTTTCTTAACGACGCCCGCCCTGATTGATTCAATATCTTTAGATTCCTGCAGAATCTCACGAGAAACATTCAAAGGGAGGTTATTGGAATCAATGACACCACGGACAAAACGAAGATAATTAGGTAACAATTTCTCCGCATCATCCATTATGAACACCCGCTGGACATAGAGTTTGATGCCATGACGATGCTCACGATCGAACATATCGAACGGCGCGCGTGAAGGAATATAAAGTAATTGCGTGTATTCCTGCTTACCTTCAACTTTAGCATGGATATAAGTCAATGGCGGCTCAAAATCATGAGCGACATGCTTGTAAAATTCATTATACTGTTCAGCCGTAACTTCACTTTTGGGTCGCGCCCATAATGCGCTAGCTTGATTGATGGTTTCGTCTTCATCGGTAATTTTATTTGCCTTCTCTTCTTCTGACCATTCTTCCTTTTTCATCACAATCGGCAATGTGATGTGATCCGAATATTTACGGATAATGCCGCGCAAGCGCATGCCATTCAATAAATCATCCTCACCTTCACGCAGGTGGAGGATTACTTCAGTCCCACGTTGTTCTTTATTGACAGTTTCTAGCGTGTAATCCCCTTCGCCACTAGATTCCCAGCGTATCCCATGCTCCACCGTTAATCCGGCACGCCGAGTAATCAACGTCACTTTATCAGCGATAATAAAAGAGGAATAAAACCCAACGCCGAACTGGCCAATCAAATGCGTATCCTTAACCTGATCACCCGTCAACGAATTAAAAAATTCCTGTGTCCCTGATTTAGCAATGGTACCAATATGATCAATGACTTCTTGCCGGGACATGCCGATGCCATTATCAGAAATAGTAATCGTACGGGCCGCGGCATCGAAGCTTATCCAAATCTTAAGGTCGGAATCGGATTCATACAAGGCACTATCCGTCAATCCTTCGAAACGCAACTTATCGGCCGCATCTGAAGCATTGGAAATCAACTCACGCAAAAATATTTCCTTGTTGCTGTACAAGGAATGAATCATGAGTTGCAAGAGTTGCTTGGCTTCAGCCTGAAAACTCATTTGTTCTTTTGTGGTTTCAGCTTGCACTTTTTTCTCCTAGAATAAAACGGTTTTATATTGAGGGCAAATCAAGGAAATTCAAGCTAAAAAGATCAGTCAACCGCAAATATTTTCGCGTACTAGACTGATCTTTAGAAAAGTTTGGTCTGCCAGCTTAAAGACTACCGGCATCTAACGAAATCGTTAGTTAATCGATACTTGAGTCGAGTTGGACCAACCACAGGGCAACTTGCAAATCACATCGAGTTCTGAATCGCATATAGACTCAGACCCATCAACATCTGTGGAAAAATTCCTAGTGCGATAACCGCTAATCCATTGACGCTGATGAGTACCTTGACATCTCCCTGGGGAAGGATAGGTTCGTTGCTTACCGGTTCATCAAAGTACATAAGTTTGACAATACGAAGATAGTAAAAAGCACCGATTACCGACAACAAAACAGCCACAATCGCTAACCAAATGAATCCGGCACTTAATACTGCCTGCAATACCGATAATTTTGCATAAAATCCAATCATTGGCGGAATACCGGCCATTGAAAGCATCAGCAACATAGTGACAAACGCATACCAAGGGTTTCGTTTATTGAGTCCCTTGAAGTCATCAATATTTTCAGCCTCAAAGCCTTCCCGTGACAATATCATGATGATCGCAAAGGTTCCCAGCGTCATCAATACATACGAAATGACATAAAACATGGCTGAACTATAACCATTGGTATCCGCACTGATGAATCCGAGTATCAAGAAACCCATATGAGATATTGTGGAATAGGCCAGCATACGTTTTATATTGGTTTGCGCAATTGCGGCGATATTGCCCACCGCCATTGACATCACTGCCAATATAATCAGCATCCCCTGCCAGTCAGCGACCATTTCACCCAAACCATCTACCAGCAAGCGCATCACGAAACCGAAGGCTGCCAGTTTGGGGGCCGAACCTATAAATAGTGTTATGGCCGTTGGTGCGCCCTGATAGACATCCGGCGCCCACATATGGAATGGCGCTGCACTTAATTTAAAGCTGATACCCGCCACAATGAATACCAATCCAACAACCAAAACCTCATGGTTCAATGCACCAGTTTTAATCGCTTCGGATACGCTAGCGACATGCAATGATCCAGTAGCGCCATACACCATGGACATTCCATAGAGCAGGAATCCAGAAGCCAGTGCGCCCAACACAAAAAACTTCATGGCAGCTTCAGTCGCGGTTGCATTATCTCGCTGTAGCGCTACCAGCGCATAAAGAGAAAGGGATAGTAGCTCCAACCCTAAATAAAGTGTCAAAAAATGACTGGCAGAGATCATTACCATCATTCCCAACGTGGCAAACAAGACTAGGCTGAAAAATTCGCCAGTAAACATGCCACGTACACTGATATAGGAACGCGAGTACACCAAAACGGCTGCAACGGTTATATAAACCATTAACTTCAATATATCCGCCATGGCATCATCAACAAACATGCCGGAAAAAGTATACGTAGTCTCAGCCGAAAAAGTTATAAACGTCAGCAATGCACAACCGAACAAGGCCATCTGTGACAGCAGATAGGCAATATAGCGTCTGTTTTCACCGGCTACCAGATCAGCAAGCATCACCACACACACCATCACAAGAAGAAAAATCTCTGGATAGGCAGGCGAAAAATCAGGTGGTAGGAAATCCATTAATTACTTTTCCTTAATTAGAGTTTGCTGTTAGCCACATGCACCAGTAACTCATTGACGGTTGCATGCATCACTTCAGTCAACGGAAATGGGTAAACGCCTAGCCATAATACTGAGATTGCCAGTATTGCCAATATAGCAAACTCGCGCTTTGAAATATCTTTTAACCCTTCAACAGCTGGACTGGCCACCTCACCAAAGATAACGCGCTTATACAACCATAGTGTATAGGCAGCACCGAATATCAGCGTGGTTGCCGCAAGAAACGCATACCAGAAATTTACTTTTACTGCGCCCATGATCACCATGAACTCACCAACAAAACCGCTGGTGCCGGGCAATCCCGCATTAGCCATGGCAAATAACATAAAGAATGCCGCAAATACCGGCATTTTATTAACGACACCACCATAATCAGCTATCTGGCGTGAATGCAATCTGTCGTAAAGAACACCAACACACAGGAACATTGCGGCGGATATAAATCCATGAGAAATCATTTGCACCATGGCACCCTCGAGTCCATAGGCATTGAACAAGAAAAACCCCAAGGTGACAAATCCCATATGCGCAATTGAGGAATAAGCAATGAGCTTTTTCATGTCAACCTGCATCAATGCAACCAGGCCGATGTATACCACTGCAATCAGCGATAAGGCGATCATCATGCCCGCCAGATATTGACTGGCGTCCGGCACAATCGGCAATGAAAAACGCAGAAAACCGTAACCACCCATTTTCAATAATATTGCCGCTAGCAACACGGAGCCACCGGTTGGCGCTTCGACGTGCGCATCTGGCAACCAGGTATGCACTGGCCACATCGGCACTTTAACCGCAAACGCCAGTAAAAATGCTAAGAAAATTAGTATTTGCGGCTCAATAGGTAATGGCAAATGGTGATAGTCGAGTATCGAGAAGCTGCCATCTGATGCTTGATACAGATAAATGAAGGCAACCAGCATTAACAGCGAGCCAAGCAGCGTATAAAGAAAAAACTTAATAGCCGCATACACGCGATTCGGACCACCCCAAATTCCAATAATCAGGAACATGGGAATTAGAGATGCTTCCCAAAAAGTGTAAAACAGGATGGTATCAAGTGATGAAAATACACCGTTGACAATTCCAGACATCACCAGGAATGCGCCCATGTACTGTGATACCCGTTCACGAATGACTTCCCAACCAGCCATTACCACCAGCGGTGTTGTAAAACAGTTCAGCAGTATCAATGGCATCGAAATTCCATCGACACCCAGGTGATAATGTACATTAAAACGTTCAAACCAAACATGCTTTTCAACAAACTGCATGGTGCTCAATGCTGGATCGAACTGTGTGTACAATGGAATTGCCACCAAGAAGCCCAACACTGACCCAATAATCGCAATCAAACGGGCCATAGGTGCATTACGATCACCGCCAGTTGCGAATACGAGCAAACCTATCAATACAGGTAGCCAAATAACCAAACTTAATAGTGGAAAACCTAACAACATGCTTGTTCCATTTTTTATTCGTTAGCGCGTTTCAAATTTTAGATAACGCCTTGAGATGCCATTTTTTTATCGTCTATATCACTAGTATTGATATAACCATAGCGTTATCAAAATAAATACACCGACAATCATGCTAAACGCATAGTGATAAATATAGCCTGTCTGGAAGCGACGTACGAACATGGCTGTCCATGCAACTACCCGTGCTGTACCGTTAACAAAGAAACCGTCAATGATCTTTATATCACCATATTTCCATAGAGTACTGCTTAACGCGCGCGAACCACCGGCAAACAACCATGAATAAAATTCATCAATGTAATATTTACGATCCAATAGTGTATAGACAGGTAATATTCGCCGTTTAATTTTCTCGGGCAAATCTGTTCGCGCTATGTATAAATACCAGGCGGTAAATATCCCGGCGACAGACAACCAGAAAGGCGCAGTAGACAATGCATGTATCATCATGCCGAATACGCCAGTAAATTCTGCGCCTAGCTGTGTAATGGCATCATGTTGTGGCAATACATGTATCGCACCATCAAAGTATGAGCCAAATACGATTGGCCCAATAAACCAACCTGCGCCTATCGTAGGAATTGCCAGAACAACCAACGGCAAGGTGACTACCCAAGGTGATTCATGCAAATGTTCTTTGGTATGCGCATCCATTCGCGGCTGACCATGAAACGTCATAAAGATTAGACGAAACGTATACAGTGCCGTAACAAAAACAGTTACCAATACACAAAAGTAAGCAAACTCAAACCCTGGAATATTTGCGAAGCCTACAGCTTCAATAATTGCATCCTTAGAAAAGAATCCGGAGAATCCTGGCACACCCGCACTGGCTACGGCCGCTATAAACATGGTCCAATAGGTAATGGGCATATATCTTTTCAATCCACCCATCTGTTGCATATTCTGCACGTGATGCATGGCTATAATCACTGAACCCGCGCCTAAAAATAGTACAGCCTTAAAGAATGCATGTGTCATCAAGTGAAACATAGCCGCTGAATAGGCAGATGCACCTAGGGCTACAGTCATATAACCCAGCTGGGACAAAGTCGAATAGGCAACCACACGTTTGATATCATTCTGCACAACTGCAACCAGCGCCATAAACAATGTCGTAATACCACCAACAATCAGTATCATCGATAGCGCAGCTTCTGATAGCTCAAATAACGGTGACATACGCGCCACCATAAAGATACCAGCTGTAACCATAGTTGCAGCATGAATCAAGGCTGAAATAGGCGTTGGTCCTTCCATCGAATCGGGTAGCCAGACATGGAGTGGAAACTGTGCTGATTTACCCATCGCACCAATAAACAATAATATACAAATAACCGAAATGACTAGCCAGGGCAGTCCAGGGATTAATTCAACCGTTTCGTCAGCAAGTTGAGGTGCATTGGCAAACACGGTGGCATAATCAAGTGAACCAAAATGCATCAGCACCAGCGCGATGCCGAGCAGGAAACCAAAATCACCCACACGATTAACTAGAAACGCCTTCATATTGGCGTAAATTGCTGTCGGACGGGTATACCAGAATCCGATCAATAAATAGGACACTAGCCCCACAGCTTCCCAACCAAAAAAGAGTTGCAGAAAGTTGTTGGACATCACCAACATCATCATTGAAAAGGTGAATAGTGAAATATAGCTAAAAAACCGCTGATACCCTGGATCATCATGCATATAACCGATGGTATAGATATGCACCATTAAAGAAACCAGGCTAACCACAACCATCATAGTGGCGGACAATTGATCAATCAGAAAGCCAATTTCAAAACGCGTATCGCCCGTAACGAGCCAGGTATAAACGCTCCCATTAAAGACATTCCCCTCTAATACATCCATAAAAATAATAATGGATGCAACCAAGGATACGAACACCAACGTGATCGTGATACGGTGACTCCAAGTACGCCCGATAAAACGGCCAAACAATCCAGCAATGATTGCCCCTATCAGGGGCGCCAGCGGTACAAGTAAATAAAGTGTCTGCATTACAGTCTTAAAGTTTTATGTCAATTATTACGCTGTTTACCAATAAAACCGGTTTCCATGGATCAGCCTTTGAGATTATCCAGATCATCGACATTGATCGTTCGCATGTTGCGAAATAATACAACCAATATAGCCAGACCAATTGCAGCCTCAGCCGCAGCAACTGTCAAGATAAAGAATACAAAAATCTGCCCAGCAATATCCTGCAAGTAATAGGAAAACGCAACAAAATTCAAATTTACGGCTAACAACATCAATTCAATTGCCATCAACAGAATAATGACGTTCTTTCTATTAAGAAAAATTCCTACAACGCCTATTGCAAATAAAATTGCACCGAGCACCAGATAATGGGATAACGATACCAAGTTAACGACCCCTCATTTAAAACAGCATCCAAAACAGTTAGTCAAATAAAGTGTTATTTTTTCTTTTCAGGCGCCATTGGCACAATGCGAATCCGGTCTTCACGTTTCACTGCAACCTGTTTAGAAGGATCTGGTGAACGCTTGTCGGTACGATTCCGCAGCGTTAAAGCAATTGCTGCCACCATTGCCACCAATAAAATCACTGCAGCCAGTTCAAACGCGTAGACGTATTCCGTATAAATTAAAAGGCCGAGTGCCTTAGTATTGCTATAGTCTGCGGCCTGTGCGGGTGGTCGTGGCATTTCATCCAGGCCAAATTGCCCTCCCATTAACACCATCGCCAATTGCACAACCAAAATCAATGCTAGTAATGCGCCAAACGGGAACCATTTCCAGAAGCCTTCACGCAAACGATCAAGATTAATATCCAGCATCATTACCACGAACAAAAATAACACCATGACGGCACCGACATAGACCAATACTAATGTAATGGCAAGAAACTCCGCTTCCAACAAAAGCCACAAACCCGCGCAGGTAACAAAAGATAAAACCAGCAGCAACGCAGAATAAACAGGGTTACGTGATGTAACAACACCCAGCGCTGAAATAACCAGTACGGTGGCAAAAAAATAAAAAACTATATCCTGAAAACTCATTTGTATTTAGTTACTAAATTCATCGATATTTTGCATCTACTTGTCTGTCCTTAGCGATCTGCTCTTCATACCTGTCACCCACAGCAAGTAGCATTTCTTTGGTATAGATCAAATCACCACGTTTTTCACCGTGATATTCAAGGATACGTGTTTCCACAATCGAATCCACTGGACAAGATTCTTCACAGTATCCACAGAAAATACATTTATACAAATCAACATCATATCGCGTGGTTCGGCGCGTGCCATCTTCACGCTGCTCAGACTCAATGGTAATCGCCATTGCAGGGCACACCGCTTCACACAGCTTGCAAGCAATACAGCGCTCTTCTCCATTAGGATAACGGCGTAGTGCATGAAGGCCGCGAAAACGAGGTGATTGTGGCGTTTTTTCTTCAGGAAAATGAACGGTAATTTTTGGTTTGAACAAATAACGTCCCGTCACCATCATGCCCTTGAGCAGTTCAAATAACAAAAAAGTACTGAAAAACTTTTTGATATGATTCATAGTGTTTTCTCCAGTCATTAGAACCAAAGATTAAGCGGAAATACATTCCGTATCGATAAAGGCAACTGCATAATAGCCCCCACCACGAAAATCCACACCAAGGTTAGCGGAATAAATACTTTCCAACCTAACCGCATGATCTGATCATAGCGATAACGCGGGAAAGTTGCACGAAACCAGAGGAAAAAGAACAGCATGAATGCTATTTTCAACAACAACCAAATAAACCCTGGAATCATGTTAAGAGGCGCGATATCGATTGGTGGCAACCACCCACCCAAAAACAAGAGACTGGTAAGTGTCGCCACTAATATCATGTTGGCATACTCTGCCAAGAAGAATACCGTAAACGCCATGCCAGAATAATCAACGTGGAAGCCTGCGACAATTTCAGACTCACCCTCTGCCACATCAAATGGCGCACGATTTGTTTCGGCGACGCCAGAAATAAAATAAACCAGAAACATGGGAAACAATGGTATCAGATACCAATTAAGGAAACTGCCGCCTTGTTGCCCGTTAACAATATCCCCTAGATTTAGGCTTGCCGACATCATCAATACACAAACTAACGCAAAACCCATCGCTAATTCATAAGACACCACTTGCGCCGCAGAACGCATAGCGCCGATAAATGCATATTTAGAATTGGATGCCCAGCCTGCAATAATGACGCCATAAATACCCATCGAGGTCATGGCAAGAATATAAAGCAAACCAGCATTAATATCAGCCAGAACCATTTCTGGGGAAAAAGGCACGACTGCCCACGCAGCAAGCGCCGGTGCAATTGTCAGAATGGGTGCAAGGATAAAGAGAAACTTATTCGCGCTATTCGGAACAATAATTTCCTTCATCATCGCCTTAACGGCGTCGGCAATGGGCTGCCCCCAGCCACGTAACCAGGGAATCCCAAAGAACGTCACGCGATTCGGTCCAACCCGAACCTGCATATAACCAATTATTTTGCGTTCTGCAAAGGTGAGATAAGCCACGCCCAGCAAAAGCGGAACCACAATCGCAACAATCAGTGTCAAGTCCTTCGCCAACACGAACAACATTGGACCCCACTCGGTGCCAAAAAACTGCTCAAACAGTTGTTGAATATACTCCATTAATAATTCCCAATTCTTGCCATTACAATTTTTCTATTATGATCTCACCAAACAGTGCACCTAATGGAACCGTATCGGGGTGAGCACATACAACCCGCACACAATTATCCGGTAGTTTCTCGTCGCAACCAGCCAGCAACCGCACGCCACCATCATCCTGTTTTAGTGATACGTTATCACCTACACTGATATTCAATCTTTCCATAAGTGCAGGTGACATCCAAGCTTGTGGCTTAGCAGCATCATTGGTTTGTTGAAGCGATTCGGCATGACGGACAATTGGGTCTGCCTGATAAATCGGTACCTCACCGATACGTTGAAGTTTTTCATCGCCTTGCGCAGGCACACTAATAACATGGCCAGCTAACTGATTATTTAAATATTGGCTAACATCAACGTCAGTCGGAAAAATTTCATCTCGAATCTGTTCTGGTGTCTCATAATCAAAACCATCCAGTTGCATTAAATTACCAAGTACACGCAATACCTTCCAAGATGGACGCGTATCACCCAAAGGGGGTACAACACCGTTAAAGGTTTGAATACGACCTTCCGTATTAATAAATGTCCCTGAAGTTTCAGTAAATGGTGCAATTGGCAGTAGCACATCCGCGTAATCTACGGCATTTCCACGATAAGCACTCATTGATACAACAAATTCCGCCGATTTCATGATTTTAAGCGCCTGCTGAGAATGATGGGTATCATGCTCAGGCTCCACATTCATCAGCAGATAACACTGGCATGGCGCTGCGGACAAATTCGTATTAGCACCCAGCATTTGCGCTGCGTTGAGACCCGTCATCATCGCCTGAGTAGATTTGCTTGACACGCCGAGAGCACCATGGCTCGGTACAGCACCTGCAAAATAAGCACCGACACTGTTCGCCGCTTCGCCTAAGATCCCAAACTTCGCACCAATTATTTGCGTTATGTGCTGAGCCAATACATGAATATCTGTAAAGTCAGGATGATGCTGCGCAAGATTACCAAGGTAAATTGCAGCTGGATTATTTTCTATCAGGCTGGATGCAATTTGCCGTGCTGTATCAGTTACATTGACCGAATCAATTATTTCACTGGCATTTTCGGGTGTTGGCACTTGTTTTAATTCAATAACCGCCTTCAGTATTTCTGCCAGTGCCGTTACCATGGCTGCAGGCGCGACAATGACTTCATTTGCTTTTTTGGTCAGCAAATCATCACCAACTGGATTGACAAGATTAAGCTGCAACCCTTTTTTTACTGCCTGACGTATGCGCTGTGCAATCAATGGATGGTCTTTTCGCAATGTGCTGCCAATAATTAATACCGACTTTAATTGTGAAATATCAGCGATACGCGTACCCAGCCAAGGAATACCTTGCAACTGACTATCCATCCGGAAATCGGATTGTCGCAAGCGGTGATCAATATTCCCACTCCCCAGTGATCTGGTCAGCTTCTGTAATAGATAAAGTTCTTCCAGCGTACTATGCGGAGAAGCCAGTACACCCAAACTTTGCGCTCCATATTTTTCTTTGACGGTTTTCAAACCATCAATCGCAAACGCCAGCGCATCCTGCCAGTCGCATTCCTGCCATTGGCCTTCACGCTTTATCATAGGCTTGGTCAGCCGATCTTCTGAGTTAAGACCTTCATATGAAAACCGGTCCTTGTCTGATAGCCAACATTCGTTAATATCTTCATTCTCTCTTGGCAGCACACGCATCACACGATTTTGTTTAACTTGGACAACCAGGTTGGAACCGAGTCCGCAATGCGGACTGATTGATTTCCTGCGTGACAATTCCCAAGTTCTGGCTGAATATCGGAATGGTTTACTAACCAATGCACCAACCGGACACATGTCGATCACGTTGCCAGACAGTTCCGAATCAACCGATTTCCCTACAAACGTTAGTATTTCAACATGCTCACCACGCCCCGCCATACCAAGTTCCATAATGCCGGCAATTTCCTGTCCAAACCGAACACAGCGAGTGCAATGAATACACCGCGTCATATCGGTTGAGATCAGTGGTCCCAGATTTTTGTTAACCACGACACGTTTTGGCTCAGTATAACGCGATTGACCTGCGCCATAGCCAACGGCCAGATCCTGCAACTGACATTCACCGCCTTGATCACAAATAGGGCAATCTAGTGGATGGTTAATTAACAAGAATTCCATGACACCTTTTTGCGCAGTGATCGCCTGCTCAGTATGCGTAAACACCTTCATACCTTCCATTACTGGCGTGGCGCATGCAGGCAATGGTTTAGGTGCTTTCTCCACCTGTACCAAACACATACGGCAATTGGCCGCTATAGACAGTTTTTTGTGGTAACAAAAATGTGGGATGTATATCCCCAATTCCCTGGCACCATCCATAACTGTACCCCCTTTGGGTACAGATACTTGCTTACCGTCGATTTCAATATTGATCATCGGCTAAAAATTCTTGGATTAATTACAAAAAGACACAAATCAGTATATTTGATGGTCTTATGCATAAAAAACTAGACCACACATTTCTTGTGCTCAATATGGTAAATAAACTCTTCACGAAAATGCTGAACCATTGCGCGCACCGGCATCGCAGCGGCATCACCGAGTGCACAAAT
>JAJFJI010000102.1 GCA_021774205.1 Nitrosomonas sp. | reverse complement strand
AGGGGTATTATTCATGACTATGGAATCTCCGCATTTTCAAGACAAAACCAAAAATCATCCGTCGGTCTCGTCTACATACAGAGCCACAATCAAAAGATCGGCACCATCCCGTACGACACGCCGGATGATGCAGGAGGACGGGAACGGCATTTCAAGTCTAGCGAACCAGAATCCCAGCCGCTGACACCGTGAGCCACATCCCCGTCCGATTTCTATATTAACCTATGGATTTGTGGCTTGTCATCCTGCAAAATACGATGGTAGACACCGTTGCCAAGCTTTGCCAAGCTGACACCGTTGCCAAGCTTTCAATCGATGATTTTAAGAAGGTAAAGATTGCAGCCATACATCCGGATTTTATGTAAGGTAAATCACCTCTGTCCCTGATGGAATACGCTGGCTGGGGCTCTATCAGTTTTGCGCACTTTATGGGCTTGTACCACTACGAGCTTTCCCAACCACGGTCTGACCTATCTTGCCACCATGTCATGATTGCCTGTGCAATCGGTGGAAATTTTTCTCCTTAAACTCGTTTTCGATGCGGGAATTCAGGGGACAGTTTACTTAATTATCCCACTCAAACATCAACCTATTAAGTAAACTGTCTCTTTAATCGCTACTGAATTCAGTTTACAGTCTCCAACTTTTTCTTAATGTGACACCGCATTAAATGACGCTCTCCATTTTCTAGTAATGGATCTCTTGAATGCAGGGTTTTTCGATTATTAATAATAAGCAAATCATTTTGACGCCACCGGTGCCTCAGTTGATATTTTTCTTGTCCCAGATGAACAGCCAACTCGTGTAAGAAATGTTTGGATTTTTCTTCCGGCCAGTCTTTTACGCGCACTTTCCAACCGGGTGGTATTCCATCGGGATAAGGCAGCTCAATAGACAAAAATAAACTGCCGTCATCATTTTCCATCAGAGGGAACGTTTCTACCCACTCGTTTTTATTATCAACCAAATCATGAAATGATTTATCAACTAAAAAGTATTCCAATTTTATCTTTTTAAGCGTCTCTAGCGTTTCTGGTTTAAGTTCCGACAATGATTGCTTCTGATCGAAAATCAATGTATCCCCCCCCGGATACTCTTCACCCAGATAATCACAATAAAGTAAAAGGTAATCGATTCTCTGCTTGAATACAACGCCATCGTTGTGCAATGGCAACATGTGGCGGCCTTGCGACATGACAGACTTTGCCTCCCCTCTCAAATGGGTAATAGGGCCACCACCAAACATTTTATTCGAGCTGTTAACCTTGTATTGCAAAACCTCGCCCAAGCGTCCCGCAAACTCAATCAATTGTGTTTCTGTCATTTGGCAATCGCGCAGCACAACGACATTGTTTTCCGACATTAACTGGTTGACCTCAAGCTGGCTGGGTAACTGAGAATCCTTCATTTCAATTATCTTATGCCACATTCTCATTTACCTTCAGTGATATGGGTGCTTATTACCTAAACCCAGCCCTTAGCTTCGATAAATCTGGCCATTGCAACAATGGTGTCTTTTTCGTGGATATCTTTAACGGTTAACTCGTCATAACCAAGCTCTTGTAAACTAGACAATAACTTATAACCTAATAGCGAGTTTCCACCTACATTAAAAAACGAATCAGATACAGTAAAGTTATTGTGCTGCAATGTTTTATTCCAAAGATTAAATAGCAAGCCATCTAGAGAAGGCTCAGAATCAGCAGCATTCCCGTCAAGCTCATCTTGTTCAACCGCCTGCCTGGTGCCACTGCTTTCGAGATATTGAGCACACATAACTATAAGCTGCTTTTCATCCAACTTATCATTCATACTATATGGATAATTATCCACTGGAATAAAATAGTCAGGAATCTCATACCGATTATGACGTTGTGCCAGGAAGTCACTCACTTCATTTCCTATCGATTCAATCCGTTTCTTATCTTCCACTCTCAGATAACTAACCAATGATCGCTCACCAGGAAATACCTCATGGTAAAATATTTTTATCTCATCAATCACGGTACTTTCTATAATTAATTTTTCTAACTCTTGCAAATGTACCCACTGACCTCTGACCTTGACTTTACGGTCAGCCCGCCCATTAAAATAAACTAATCCCGCTTTATCTTTATGTCCCAAATCATTTGCACGGTAACAATAGGTGGTTATATTTTCGCCACTAATACGCTTAATCGTTCTTTCTTCAAACTGAGTATTTGTAGAGTTAAGATATCCTAGGCCAACGCCCTTTCCCAACAAAGTAATCTCTCCGATTTCACCGTAACTCAACTCAACATCTAGATTTTTATCAAGGATAATAAGCTCATTATTCTTTATTGCCGTACCTATAGAACCTCTAAATTCCGAAGTTACCTGATGAGCAGTAAAACCGATAGTACATTCTGCCGGCCCATATTCATTCCAAACTTTATCGGCCGTCTGAAAAGTGGACTCCTTTAACTTCCCCAATGCTTCACCGACAAAGATGAGGTGCTTAATTTTATCGGCCTCCAAGAAAGGCCCAATCGTTTGAAATAGAGTGAACGTAATACTTAACCAATGTGATGAAAGCTGATTCACTAAATGGGAAAAAAATCGTGGATTATACTTTTCTTCATTTGACAATAATCGAATGGTCATTCCTTGCTGCAATGGAATAAGGCATTCTTTAATAAAAACATCAAAATTGGGTGCAAGATGACACAATGCAACCCCACATTCATTAGATAG
The DNA here is from genome assembly GCA_021774205.1 of Nitrosomonas sp. Taxonomy (GTDB): domain Bacteria; phylum Pseudomonadota; class Gammaproteobacteria; order Burkholderiales; family Nitrosomonadaceae; genus Nitrosomonas. Next base: position 2,675 of record JAJFJI010000102.1, on the reverse strand, counting down.
CGCGTGCATCTCGACCATTGCTTGGCTGTAATTCATAAATGCCCGCTCTGGAATCAATGTGATTTTTGGCACCCCGGTAGTCCCTGAGGTTGAAACGGCGTAAATTGCCCTTTCCGGATCCCTATGTTCAAAGCGTATGTTAGAACCATCCTTGTTAACAAAGGAAAATGCATAAGCATCAACTGAAGCACTGCACCCTACCTGATAAATTGCTTTATCCACACCCTGGTCAGTAACAATATATAGTGGCGGCCTTAGAGAATTAATAGTTTTAACAATATAGCTGGCGGGGAAATCACTATTAATATTTAAAAAGGCAACGTCTGCCTTCACACAGGCAATCATCCAAACTACAGTCCTGACATTTCTGGCAGCAACTATAGGCACAATGTTAATTTGCTTTCTATCGAACGAAAGGCTCAAAATGTAAGCGGCACAAAGGTCAGTGAGCTCATCGAGCTCACGGTAGCTTAAGGTTTCATGAACATCAATCAGCGCATTTTTATCATTATTTCTCGATACAGATAAATCTAAACGATCTAAAAAACTACCTGTTATTACATCGGCCATACTAACTATTCCTATCCGATCAAGAAAACTCTAAATTTTCTTGCTGAAATGCCACTATAATATTGTCTTTCTTAAAAATATCGAATTGCTCAAGTAACGCCATATTTTTCCCCGCACCTACATTGAGTGTAGAAAAGCTGATTTTTGCTTTTGTATCAGGAAATGTATCTTCGATAATCGTTAAAATATCTTCCTCACTAAACTCAAGATGAGTTAGAACTAGCTTTGCGTAATCTCGCTTTTCTTGATACGCATCGAGAGACTGCTTTATGAACTTAGGCAACAACAACGCTACCTGCTCCTGAATATCTAAACTAGTTGCCTGATACGACGTTAGTAAAAATTTTTGAAAAAACTTACCATGTCTTCCTTCATCTTTTAAATGAAGCTTATTCATGTCAACAAATGCCTCATGGCACGCCTCATCAATGGCATACTCCAGAAGTGAACTGCTAATTGTATTTTCTACCAAGCACAATACATTAATCTCAAAGAAATCTCGCACTTTCGCATTCGTGATGGTGTTACTGATCCTATGCATAGTATCAATAGTACTCGAACCCGAGAATGACAGCGGCTTGATGCCAGTAATATCTATTAATTGCTCATAATAGTCCCACCCCAAAAAACTATGGTAGTATTCTTCGATGCAAACGGTTCTCAAACCCTGACTATCACTGCGGGATAATTCCCCTTGTGCCAACAGCTTTGCTGAAATATCGATAACTATATTTTCTTCAATACCGGCAATTTCTTCCAGGAATTGATAACAAGCTTGAGTTAATAAAAACTGGAGCGCCTCACTTCCTCTTTTGATTACTTTAGGATGGAATGTAATCGGTAGCTTTCCTCTCGGATAGTGATATAAGCCATCCTGATCGGCATAGTCACTAATGATTATCCGTTCGTTGTTACGGATAGTCGTACGCTCAAACCACTTGCCAGCTGCGTTACTCAATAGCTTCCTCCACCAAAAGATAGTATCAACACCATGCTAAAATCACTCGAATTTATACACTATTTTCTCATATGTATTATGAAATCAATAGGAATGAGTGGGTCCAGATCAAAGGGGCATGTAGCAACGGCGAATCATTCGTGCTTCTATTTATTACTGCCCCCTTTTATGTTTTGTATGTATGGATAGTAACCTAGCAATTGCCACTATCCTCTTTTTTATTGTAGATTAAGAGAAATCACTACATTAATCCTTACTATACTTCTCTATATAAGCACTTAACCATAACAGACTTTCTTTTTTGGCCACGATTCTACTGGTCTCTGGCGTTATTGCCGTTCCACTGGCTACTTAATTTGGCTTAGTCTCTGTACTTGGCTGCCTCATTGCAGTGGCATAGGAAAAATAAACTTACTTTTCCATAAGGGTTGAATGTACCGAAAATCTATTAGCAGAGTCAGACCAGAATAACTATGCTATTGATTATATTCGAGTATGGCCCTATTTTTTCGGACTAAATTTGCAGCCGTGACAGGATTGGCTCACTAATATCTTCCGGGGCCTCAAGAACAGCCCTTAGCGCGATCTCGACCCCCTTGGCTGATGTTTCGACAGACATACTGGGCGCTCCAAGATTTTCCGGTAATGCCGCAACATGGGGGAGATGAGGAAGATGGATCCACCCTGTGCGAATCGGCAGATCACTTGAAGCAACATAATGAAGTACCCCGTACATTAGATGGTTACAGCAGAACGTGCCCGGTGCATCCGAGATATCGGCAGGTATGCCGGAGTCTCGCATCGCCTTTACCATAGCTCTGATCGGGAGTGAAGCGTAGTACGCCGCAGGGCCATCCGGTATCGTCGCTTTGTCTTGAAGCTCACAACCCTTATTGTCGGCTAGTTGGTACCTGGTCGAATCATTCAAGTTTTGAGCAATTCGCTCAACGGTGATGGTTGCACGACCGCCAAATTCCCCCATCATAACCACGATGTCTGGTTTAATTTCTGCGATGGCCGCTTGCACAAAATTGATGCATTCAAAAAAAACATTAGGCACCGTCCTACTGACAACTTCCGAGTCAAGGATAAGTTTGCCGTTGAGTGCGCGCGCAACGAACTCCGCTGGATTATCGGGTGTATGCCC
>JAJFJI010000101.1 GCA_021774205.1 Nitrosomonas sp. | reverse complement strand
AATCAGTGAATATCTCTCCAATATTCACGTTTTAACGCATATGTAAGGCCTAACATGAAAAACAGAAAGAGCATCACATACATCCCTAATTCTCTCCGATAATTAGCTATTGGCTCACTTAAATAAACCATATAATTTACCAAGTCTGCAACATATTGGTCATATTCGGTGGCTGTAAGGGTTCCTGGAACTTCTAAATGCAATTTCTTTATTTCCTTTCCCTCACTCGTTTCTACAACAAGGGTTTGTTCCCCCTGTAGCTTCCACAATACATGCGGCATGGCCACTCTATCAAATACTAGGTTATTCCATCCACTGACTGTCGAATCGTCGCGATAAAAAGCCCGCAGATAGGTGTAAAGCCAGTCTGCACCGAGTGCGCGCGCGGTGACTGACAAATCCGGCGGTACAACGCCAAACCATTCCTCGCCTTCTTTTTCTCGCATGGCTGACAGCATAAGATCGCCGGTTTTCTGGTCAGTCAATATCAGCTTGTCAAGGATTTCTGGCTCACTGTATCCAAGATCACGATGCCGATTGTAGCGCATATAACTTGCACCATGACAGGACAAACAATTGTTAACAAAAGCTTCAGCCCCTCGTTGCAAGGATTCATTGTCTTTTGAATTTATTGGCGCTGAATCTAATGGCATACCAGGTTCCGCCGCGAATGCGGCAAGCGGCACCAACAAAAATATAAATATAAGAATCTTAATTTTATTCATTTTTCACTCTTTCACTCTTGTGGGCTCAGGTTTTGTTTTATCTATCTTGCTGTACCACGGCATAAGAATGAAAAATGCAAAATAAATAAACGTAAATATTTGTGCTAGCAATGTATATAGTGGTGTTGGTGATTTCATACCAAGAAAACCAAGCACGATAAAGCTTACAACAAACATTGCTAAAGCAAATTTAAAAATTGGCCCTTTATAACGAATAGATTTAACCGGGCTCCTATCCAACCAAGGTAGAAACGCGAATATAACTACCGAAGCCCCCATTAAAATCACACCCCACAATTTTGCATCTACGCCAAGAAAGTTGACTGTCACTGCGCGCAACATCGAATAATAAGGCGTGAAATACCATACCGGTGCTATATGGTCAGGTGTTTGTAGTGTATTGGCAGGAATAAAGTTATTGTGCTCAAGGAAATAACCACCAAATTCAGGCGCAAAGAAAATGATGCCAGCAAACACGATTAAGAACGCGACCACGCCAAATATATCTTTCACGGAATAGTATGGATGAAATGGAATGCCATCAACAGGAATATTCGTTTGGGGATCACGATTGGCTTTAATTTCTATTCCATCAGGATTATTTGAACCCACTTCATGTAGCGCAATGATATGCACCGCGACTAATACCAGCAGCAATATGGGTAATGTCACAACATGATAAGCAAAAAATCGATTGAGGGCTGCATCAGAAAGTGTAAAGTCGCCCAATAACCAATGAGACAGGGTATCACCGATAACTGGAATTGCTCCGAACATACTGACGATCACTTGCGCACCCCAGTAAGACATTTGCCCCCATGGCAAAATGTAACCCGTAAATGCCAGGCTCATCAGTACAAAAAATATGCCCATACCAATCAACCACAGCAACTCTCTTGGCTTCCGATATGAGCCGTACATCATGCCGCGGAACATATGTAGATACACAACCACAAAAAACATAGACGCGCCCGTCGAATGCATATATCGAATCAGCCAGCCGTAATCCACATCACGCATAATATATTCTACAGATGCGAATGCCAGACTTGCGTCAGGTTTGTAATTCATGGTAAGAAAAATTCCAGTAATAATCTGGTTCACCAAAACCAAAAAGGCCAGCGAACCAAAGTAATACCAGAAATTAAAATTCTTAGGCGCATAATACTCAGTAAGATGCGCCTTCCAGTTAGCGGTTAATGGAAAACGTTTGTCTACCCAATCCATCATTGAGTTTTTTTCTTTGCTCATTTTATGCAGATTCCTTGCTTTCAGAACCAATTAAAAGAAGACTGTCGCTCAAGTAAACATGTGGTGGGACAATCAAATTAGTTGGCGCTGGTAGGTCTTTATAAACACGACCAGCTAAATCGAATTTGGAGCCATGACAAGGGCAGAAGAATCCGCCCAACCAATCCGGACCAAGATCCTCAGGTGCAATATCTTTTCTAAATACGGGGGAACACCCCAAATGGGTACAAAGGCCCTCTACCACTAACGTTTCCGGTTTAATTGAACGCGTGGTATTTTTTGCATATTCCGGCTGCTGCTCCCTTTCTGAATCAGGATCAGCAAGCACTTCTTCTTGTTCCAGCTGGATAAGTGTTTCCAGCATTTCCTCGGTGCGCTTCAGCACCCAAACTACTTTTCCGCGCCATTCCACCAGCAAAAGCTGCCCTGATTCCAACTTGCTAATATCAACTTCAACTGGCGCACCCGCCGCTTTGGCTCTCTCACTTGGCATCATGCTAAGCATAAAAGGGGTTGCCACGCCAACCGTCGCAATCCCCCCTACCACAGTGGTTGCAGCGACCAGAAAACGTCGCCGACCATTCATCTTTTCTTCAATTTTAAAACTGCCAGTATCTGCCATATTTTACAATTCCGTTTAATTTTCTCTTAAACAAGACTGACAATTGCATTCTTTAATTCAGATATTTACAATTGCTCAGTGTTGTCTTAATTATATGCCAATCTAATCAAACGTCTGATTATACCATAACCCTGTGTACGAGTAGGGTAAAGCTGTTTACGAATAACTGTTGACATTGAACATTTTCATGGCGTCTGCCTGAAAACACGACACGCCATAAAGACCATAAAACCTAAAACAGTACATTGAATTTTTAGCGAATTTTTCCATGACACTGTTTGTATTTCTTTCCCGATCCACATGGACAAGGCGAATTCCGACCCACCTTTTCGCTCTGACGTACAAATGGCTGTGTTTTTTCAGCTTGCACATCCTCTTTTTTCGGCTCTTCATCTAACGCACTGCCATATTCGGCATGCTGATATTGCACATTTACCGGGGCTCGTTGCGTTTCAGCGACTGCCTCCACTTGTTCTTCACTTTTTATCTGCACCATCATGAGTATCTTGGTAACTTCGGCTTTGATCTCTTCGAGCATTTTGGCAAATAGTTCAAAAGCTTCTCGCTTATATTCCTGCTTCGGATTTTTCTGCGCATACCCACGCAAATGAATCCCTTGACGCAGATGATCTAATGCCGCCAAATGCTCCCGCCAATGCGCATCTAAACTCTGCAACATGACTGCGCGCTCGTACTGATGCATGATTTCTGCGCCCACTTGTTCAACTTTATCCTGGTAATGCTTATGCGCAACTTCAACGATACGTTCTCGCATGTTTTCTTCGTGCAATTCAGGCTCTTTTTCCAACCATTCCTGTATTGGCAAATGCAATTGAAATTCAGTCGCAAGCGTTTTTTCCAGGCCCGGAACATCCCACTGTTCTTCAATACTTTCCGGCGGAATATGAAGATTAAAAAGGCCAACTAAAACACTTTCACGCATCGCAGTGATTGTTTCAGAAATATCTTGCTCGGATTCAAGCAGTTCCATGCGCTGTTGGTAAATAACACCACGCTGATCATTAGCGACATCATCAAATTCCAGCAATTGCTTACGCAAGTCAAAATTTCGAGCTTCCACTTTGCGTTGCGCATTTTCAATCGCACGGGTAACCCATGGATGCTCAATCGCCTCTCCCTCT
>JAJFJI010000011.1 GCA_021774205.1 Nitrosomonas sp. | reverse complement strand
CTTGACGATCTTTTCTTCTATAAATAATTCACACCATCACACTGTTTGGCTTCAACGCACACACATGCGTAATTTACATGTGTAATGAGCATGTTTGACGCAGTTGTGAAGCCAAACAGCAACAATCTGAATAGCTATCCTTCACTTACGCAGTAGACATGCCATTGAACATTTAGGGTCAGAGTAACAATTTTAAATATTTGCAAAATAATAACCAGTAAATTTACACAGCTATTAATGTAGCCATATATAGATTTAATCTATCGGTAATGATTTTGAGGGGATTAGTCATGCAAAATAAAAAGCCACGTAAAGCGCGCGCTGTAGGCATCAATCACATAGCGCTTGAGGTTGGAGATATTAGTGCGGCATTGGAATTCTATGGTCATTTCCTGGATTTTGAAATCCAAGAGCAAAGTGACAAATCCGCTTTTATCTATTTCGGTGACCAGTTTATCAATTTTATGAAGCATAACGATAGAAAGCCTGACGAAAAACGTCATTTTGGAATTGCTGTCGATGATAAGGAACTTGTGCGACAAACGCTCAAAGATATGGGCGTCAACCTTTTGGACAGCGTGTTCCTAGATTTTCTCGATCCCTGGGGAAATCGTATAGAGATTACAACCTATACCAACATCCAATACACCAAAGCGGATCATATTTTGCGCGGAATGGGGCTAAGCCATCTTGTAAAGACTAAACAGGCAATAGATGAATTACGTGAAAAAGGCATGGCTCCGGATAACGATGTTAATTAAGGAAAATTAGGGTCATAATAAAGATTTTTTGGGAAATTGAAAAATGTCACCCTTACCCCGAAGCACCGCTATAAATTGTGATTCTTACATCTCACCTTCTCAGTATCTTTGACTGCTCGTCATTCGGAATTTCTTCAACGGTGCCATGATGCACCCACGAAATTCTTCAATCAGAGCTGCCAAATATACTAGCAATCTGAACGTAATAATTCCCAACCTATAACGTGCTGAGTATGACTTTTTATCGATCATTGACTCAGTCAGTCAACGTGATCTTCACACGATCCAATTCGCCTGTAGAAAAACACAATAGGTCACACTCTTTACCACCGATCTCGAGCTGTCCGTCGAGCAGATTATCGAATACTAAGGCGCACACTGGAAAATCGAGACCGGTTTCAAAGAGATCAAGCAAGAGATCGGTAGCTCAAAAAACCAAATCCGGAACCCACATGCCGCTACCAATCATCTCAACTTCTGCATGATGGTTGCCACCGTCACCTGGATATACGCAGATCACCTTGATAAAACACTGCAGCATTGTTGCTCTGTTAAAATCGAGTACACTTCGTCTTTTCCGATGTCAAAAAACTGATTACTCAAACCGCAATCGATAAACTTAAAACTGAAGATTACCTTAAATCGGGAGTGTAAATGAATAAACTTGTCGGCATATTAATTACGCAAATATCGCAAGTTAACGAGGTCACGCCGTTTTCCAATGCTGTCGCTTTTTCCCCAGCCGACGACGCTGAGCTGGTGCAGTATCTCAACAAGATAGATAATCGCATGGTACCTGTGGTCATGATCGATCGGTTCTTTATGGTCAATCAAAAGTACCATACGGATTATTCTCACGAACTTTACTCTGCTCTTGAGCAGTCAAACCATTTTGGCCGCATAGTATTTATGTTCGATGAGCCGATGTGGCGAGCAACCCGTAATCAGCAACCGCATAACGAGGTTATCGATGCGATGAGTGCTGCTAAAAGCAATTATCCAAGCGCCGAAATTATGCACATTGAAGCGTATGCGGAGTTGTATAATCAATATGTTAATAATGAAAAAGAGTTAACGTTGTTTTACGATGCTGACCACATCGGTTTCGATTGTTACGGCAAATATGGTGATTGCGGAGGTCCAAAAATCCCGGGTATTGGCCAATTCACGTATTTAAATGAAATAAACAAAGCTATTGAGGCGAAAGGCAGTGACGCAAAATTATTTCTCGTTCCAGAGGCATTTACCAGTCCTAATTTCACTGAAGATCAGCGCGCAGTAATCAGGCAATTACGAGCTTATATGATGTTTTTTGAAAACAACATTGATCGTGTATCTGGCCTTGGTGCATTTGTTTGGGGCGATTCAGCATTTGGTGACCCAACAATCATTGGCGCGAGAAATAATGACCTGATTCGTCAGGAAGTAGAAGAATCTTTTCCAAAGTTGGGAAAGCAGCTGGATGAGTTTAGAATAATTTTGGATTAGGAAGAAGCATTCTGAAAAATTTATTACTGGGTTTTTACTTTCGTTAATTATAACTCGTGACAAAGACAATGGGATGAATTTGCCAAATGATTGCATAATGCAAGACCTGGGGCTGAGACGTTTGTTCAAGATAAAGTTAATTCGCATACCTGCAACAACCTTAAACAGCTGTGTTTAGTGCAGGCAAAGCGGGTAATTGCCAACACACTCGCACAGGCCTGCCTTATTAACAAGAATAACCCCGCAAATAGCGGACACAATACAAATACTACCGAATATTAATCGTTCCTGAAAAATTCTCGCAGGCAATTTTTAAAAACGGTTAAGTAGCAGACATGCCATTATGGCGCAACAAAGCATCAATTTTTGGTTCGCGCCCACGAAATGCGACAAAAGATGCAAGTGCGGGCCGACTACCTCCAACCGCAAGAATTTCATTTCGAAAATGTGAACCGGCTTCGGCATTTATTAAACCATCAGCAACATTTTCTTCAAACAGACTGTAAGCATCTGCGGACAATACCTCGGCCCACTTATAGCTGTAATAACCCGCCGCATACCCGCCAGCAAATATATGCGCAAAACTATTCGGGAAACGATTGTATTCGGGTGGAAAAATAACCGCGACTTGTTTGCGGGCTTCGTCCATTAATTGCAATACCGTTTTGTTGCTGTCCGGATCATAATCAAAATGCAGGCGCAGATCAAACAATGCGTATTCGATCTGGCGCAGCATTTGCAAACCACTCTGGAAATTTTTTGCTGCCAGCATTTTATCAAATAATACGCGAGGTAATGACGCGCCACTATCAACATGCTGCGTCATGTCAGCCAGCACTTCCCATTCCCAGCAGAAATTTTCCATAAACTGGCTGGGCAGCTCTACCGCATCCCATTCCATACCATTAATACCCGACACACCCAAGTCTTCAATCTGTGTCAGCAAGTGGTGTAACCCATGACCAAATTCATGAAATAACACAATCACTTCATTGTGCGTAAATAAAGCGGGGCGGAGCTTACCATCAAGACTAACCGGCGCTGAAAAATTACAATTGAGATAGGCCGCAGGCGTCTGGATAGTACTATTGCGAGTTTGTTTATCCTCAACTCGTCGCCGGCCAATAGCATCATCCATCCACCCACCGCCCCGCTTAGTGGGACGCGCGTAAAGATCGAGGTAAAACTGCCCAATCAGTTTTCCTTCAGCGTCATTGATGTCAAAACACTTCACATCCGGATGCCAGCATTGAATGTTGCCGGATTCTGGCGTCGAAACAATTTTAATCCGATATAGATTTTCCACCAGTTTAAACATACCGGGCAATACTTTCGTCTCCGGAAAATACTGCTTGACTTCCTGATCAGAAAACGCGTAGCGTTTCTCACGCAATTTCTCACTGACATAGGCCAGATCCCAGGCTTCTAGCTTGCTCAGATTCAGTTTCTCAGCGGCAAATTGTCGTAATTCCTGCAGGTCACGCTCAGCATAGGGCCTGGCCTTAGCAGCCAAGTCACCAAGAAAGTCAAGCACCTGTTTCGGTGCTATCGCCATCTTTGAAGCCAATGAAACTTCTGCAAAATTTTCATAACCGAGCATTTTTGCTTCTTCAAAGCGCAGCTTAAGAATTTTGTTAATTAGTGGCAAATTATCCCCATTTCCATCCGTGTTAATTGGCGACGCATCACTGTTCAGCTCGCTAGCACGGGTTACGTAGGCACAATACATTTTCTCACGTAGGTACCGATTATCGGCATATTGCATGACCGGCAAATAAGAAGGCATATGCAAGGTAAATTGCCAACCTGGCCTGGCGGAAGCCGTATCCTTTTCAGCCGCACCCTTTGCGGCCTGCAACACATCTTCTGGAATTCCAGTTAGCTCATCAATATTCTCTACCAGCAGCGTGAAATCATTTGTCGCATCCAGGAGATTGTCGCTGAATTTTGAAGAAAGCGCGGATAGTTCTTCATGAATTTGAAGAAATCGCGCTTTTTTCTCTGGTGGTAATTCTGCCCCGCCTAGTCGAAAATCCCGCAACTCATTCTCAATTATTTTTTTCCGGGCTGAACTAAGGCTATTAAATTCTTCGCTATTGCGTAGTTGTTTAAATTTCTCGAATAACCGTTGATCTTGTGTCAATTCAACATGAAACTGGGAAATTTTAGGCAAATTGGCGTTATAAATCTCACGTAATTCCAGACTGTTCATCACCGCGTTTAAATGTGATACCTGCCCCCAGGCCCGAAATAAATGCTCATTTGCATCCACTATCGGCTGCACAAAATCTTGCCATGTAGGCGCAGTTTCGTTGCCACGTACCTTGGTTATGGTTGCACGGCTATCTTTTAACAGTTTTTCTATCGCCGGCGTAATATGATCGTTGTTAATTTCCGCAAAACGCGGCAGTCCGGAAAAATCAAGTAACGGATTTGTCATGTTGCTCCAGGATTCTAATTTTAAGAATAAATTTCAGCCAATTCAATCTTCATAAACAACAAGACCGTTGACCAAGGTATATTTTACTTTGCCCGGCAACTCCATGCCGAGAAATGGGGTATTTTTTCCCTGACTTTTGATTGCAGACGCCGCTACCCGCCAATATTGCTCAAGGTCGAAAATGCACAAATCGGCAGCAGTACCCAGTGAGAGGTGGCCTGCATCAATACCCAATATCCGCGCAGGCGCAGCTGTAATTTTAGCCAATACCGCAATCAATGGGATGTGCATTTCAATGCCCCACTTCAATGTCAGCGGCAATAATAGCTCTACCCCTGTTGCACCGACTTCAGCCTGACCAAACGGCAATAATTTAGCATCTTCATCCACTGGCGCATGATCCGAGCATACAGCGTCGATCGTGCCATCCAACAGACCGTTGCGCAATGCACCCCGATCACTCATCCCACGTAATGGTGGCATGAGATGACAATTGGAATCAAAGAACCCAATGTCCATTTCCGAAAGATGCAAATGATTGATCGCCACATCACATGTGATCGACAAACCCTGCTGTCTGGCGGCACGCACCATTTCAATGCCTTCCATAGTGGAAAGTCGGCACAAGTGTAGATGCACGCCAGTCTCTCTGGTCAATAAGATAATACTTGATAACGCAACTGTTTCAGCGCAAACGGGTATCGTCGGCAATCCTAGGCGGGTAGCAATCTCACCATCATGCGCCACGCCATCATGGGCTAAACTCGCTTCCTGCGGGCGCAGCCATACACTGAAACCAAAAGTAGCCGCATAGCGCATTGCCTGCATCATGATACGTAAACTTGTCAGTGGAACGCCCGATTGGCCGAAAACGATGCATCCAGCATCGTTGAGTTCAGCCATCTCAGTTAGCCGCTCACCCCTTAATCCTTGCGTTAATGCGCCGATTGGATAAACATGCGCCAAATTGAGGCTTTTAGCGCGATATTTCAGCATTTCCACCAACCCTGGTTCATCCAGCGGCGGATCCGTATCAGGCGGGCAAGCTAAACTGGTAATGCCACCAGCGACCGCGGCTTCCATTTCGGATTCAAGGGTCGCCTTATATTCATGCCCCGGTTCGCGTAACCGAACCGACAAGTCCACCAAACCCGGACACACCACCAGTGACTGCGCATCTATAACACGATTAGCCTGAAAATTATCTGGCGCATCGCCAATTGCCAGGATTCTCCCGGCAGCAATGAAGATGTCAATAACCGCATCAACTCCATTTATTGGGTCAACTAGACGTCCATTCTTTATGTGAATTTTCATGGCTTACGCTGACCAATAAAAAACATAAAATATCGCCACCACTAGTTTCCCGCCAAAATTGACATCACCGCCATACGAACAGCAATACCAAAAGTCACTTGTGACAGAATGACTGATTGCTTACCATCAGCGACAGCTGAATCAATTTCAACGCCACGATTTAACGGACCTGGATGCATGACAATCGCATCAGGTTGGGCCAAGGATAATTTTTCCTGAGTTAGTCCATAATATTTAAAATATTCTTCGGGACTGGGAAGATTTGCACCTTGCATACGTTCATTCTGCAGACGCAACATCATCAACACATCAACACCTTTCAATCCTTTTACCATATCGTGGTATACATGGACACCCAAGCGTTCTACCTTGGCGGGCAATAAAGTTTTAGGCGCAATAACCCGAACCTCCGGAACACCCAACGTGGTCAGCGCATGAATTTCAGAACGCGCTACCCTGGAATGCAAAATGTCGCCAACAATCGCTACGCGCAAATTTCGGAAATCTTGCTTGTAACGCCGAATGGTAAACATATCGAGTAATGCCTGGGTAGGATGGGCATGACGTCCATCACCCGCATTAATCACATGAATGTCTGGCTGGACATGACTGGCTATCAAATGCGCGGCACCACTTTGTAAATGTCGGACAACAAACATATCGGCATCCATGGCTGAAAGATTGTTGACGGTATCCAGCAACGTTTCTCCTTTGGATTGAGAAGAAACGGCAACATTAAGATTATGAACATCGGCTGACAGGCGTTTTGCAGCAATTTCAAAGGTCGTCAGAGTGCGCGTACTGGGTTCAAAAAAAAGATTAAATACGGATTTACCACGTAACAACGGGATTTTCTTGACATCCCGCTCGGTTACGCCAACAAATGATTCGGCAGTATCTAGTATCTCCAGCAATATGGTGGCGGGCAATCCCTCAGTGGTAAGAAGATGCTGCAACTCACCCGTACGATTTAGCTGCGGATTCCGACTAATCATTCTGGAAGCTGCTTGTCATGTAAACTCAGACTCAATTTTCCATCACTTCCCTGCTGCAAATTCAGCATTTTTCCACTCGGCAAAACAAGTTCTGCACCAACATATTGCGCAGCAATCGGTAGCTCTCTTTCACCCCGATCAACCAAAATGGCAAGACGGATACTTGCTGGACGCCCATAATCAAACAATTCATTAATCGCCGCACGGATTGTCCGGCCGGTATAAAGTATGTCGTCCACCAGGATAATGTGGCTATCGGTTACCTCAAAAGGAATTTCAGACGGTTTGACTTTAGGGTGCAAGCCAATCCTATCAAAATCATCACGATAGAATGATATGTCTAATATGCCCAAAGGATGCGTCAGGCACAGTTCTTGGTGTAAACGTTGTGCCAACCACACGCCGCCCGTACGAACACCAACAAGCATAATATTCTCATTGATATCCGGCTGTATCTTGTTTACCAGATCAGAAAATAACTTCTCAGCATCAGGTGGTTGTAACTGTTTGATATTCATCAAAGAATGATTGAAGTATTTGTTGCGCCGCTATTTGATCCAACATGGGCTTTTGCTTTCTGCCCTTGATTCCTAGTTCCCGCAGCATCTCACTGGCCACAAAAGAAGTGTAACGCTCATCAACTAACGTTACGTTGATTTTAAAGCGGCCTTCCAAACGCCGTGCAAAACGTTGGCTTAAACGGGTTAATTCATGTTCTGTGCCATCAACATGCGTTGGCAACCCTACGACCAGCACCACTGGCTGCCATGTTCTAATTAATTCAGCGATAGCGGCAAAGCGTTGCTCAGTTTTTTCGCTAACTACCGTTTCAAGTGGATGAGCCACACCGATTCCGATTTCACCAATTGCAACACCAATACGTTTTTTTCCAAAATCAAAACCAAGCACTGTGCCGGATCGTAACTGTTCGGTATGCTGAGATTGAATAGTAAGCCACATCAAATGTAATCGGCTAAAAATGAATCGTCAAGCATGTCCAACCTCATTTGATAGGTTGGAAAAATCAATCCCTAATAATTGTAGCGCAGCAGGCAATCTCTTTTCAGAAGACACATCGAAGATCACGCTCGTTGATGCAGGCACCGTCAGCCAAGCATTCTGGGCAAGCTCTTGTTCAATCTGGCCAGGCGCCCAACCCGAGTAGCCTAATGCAACCAATGTCTGTGCAGGCCCTTCAGAATTTGCCATGGCCTGCAATATATCCAGTGACGTAGTTAGCCCCACTTCATTGTTTACGGTTAGTGTGGATTGCCACTTGCCAACCGGATGATGCAACACAAAACCACAATCAATTTGCACAGGGCCGCCAAAAAAAACTGGCATTTCTTTGGGAGTAGCATCAGCAGAAGAAATGTCCAGCTGTTTTAACAAGCTCACCAATGTCAAATCGGTCGGACGATTAATGACCAGGCCTAATGCACCGTGTTCATTGTGTTCACAGACATAAGTAATTGTCTTAGCAAAGACTGAATCCGCCATCGACGGCATAGCAATCAAAAAATGATGCGTCAAGTTGACATTTTGCATAAGTATACTGGCCAATTACACGCCAAAATAAAAATGATGGTACTCCTATTTTCACCGTAGATACTACGATTATTTATGTACTTATTTCATACCCAATAGGCTGTGCCCGTCATGACTTTCGATCCCAGCTTCATGGCTAATTTTACGGGTGGCGGCAGTTTTGCACCACCATGCGACATCGCCATCGTAGCGTGACTGGCCTCATCAATCTGCATTTGCGCAACAATAGCCCGGCTTTTTTCATCGTTCTGGGGCAAGCGCTGCAAATGTCCCGCCAGATGCGCACCCACTTGGTTTTCAGTTTCAGCAAGAAATCCCAAATTCCATTTATCGCCAAACATACCGGATACCGCACCGATGGCAAACGATCCACCATACCATAATGGATTAAGCAAACTTTTGCGTCCACCCAGTTCGGCGATTCGACGTTCAGTCCAAGCCAAATGCTCCGTTTCTTCACGTGCTGCTTCAACCAAGGCTTCTTGAACCGCTTCATTTCTTGCAGTTATTGCTTGGCCTTGGTACAAGGCTTGCGCGCATACTTCTCCAACATGATTAACACGCATTAATGCGGTTGATTCTTTTTTTTCAATTTCCGTTAATTCAACCTCAGGCAAATCCCTGCCTGGTATTGGGCGAACTGTTTGTGCCGGCGTCAAAATAGTACGCAGCGCATTGTCAAAACCGATAATTAACTTGTCAATATTTATTAGCATGGTGCTTTCCAGATTTATCTAGACTGTTATTGTATACCCATTTGACGAGCTAGCAATGTAACTGGATGCAAAACTTCAACACTTGATCCTATTGCACGTAATCCACTTGCAATATGGAGTGAACACCCGATATTCGAGGTAACTAAATAGCGTATATCATTATCGCGTACTGCTGAAATTTTTTCAGCTTGCAACTTCATTGCGAAATCTGGCTGATCAATAAAATAGGTTCCAGCAGCGCCACAACATTGGTCATTACCAGCCAATGGCGCCACCTGTATCTTGGGAATATACGAAAGAAGCGTATAAACATGCATTTGATCTCGCAAGCCATTGCGCAAACTACACGGATCTTGCACTGCAATTTTCGATGATAATGGCAGAATATCGACATCATTCCATCCATTAGCAGACACCAAAAATTTATTTACATCAACAATAAGCGATGAAAAATCTGAGCAGCTATCTTTTTCCATTTTTTCAACAAGATGATTACTCCTTTGCACTTTATATGCGCCACACTCGGCCAGCTGCACACCACAACCCGATGCAGTTGTAATGATGTTGGACAAATCTAATCCCCCAAATGCTTTTCTGTTTTGCCGCGCCAACATCATAGCCTTGGCTTTATCGCCGCCATGTTGATGCAGTGCACCACAGCAAGTTTGGGTTGATGGCACAAATACCGTATAACCCAAACGATTCAATACAAATATGGCTGAATTAAGTGTTTCCACATCCGCCAAGCGCGCCACACAGCCAAGAAATAGTCCTACTTTCCCGCGCTGCTTACCCACCGCAGGATAAACTGCTCGCCAACCACTGATAGTTTCTTTGATATTATCAGCAGCATACGGATTCCCAATACTTGGCGGCACCTGGGCTATGAGTTTGGCTAATTTGGTTCTTCCCAGCAGGCCTGATTTTTGCAACCGTTGCAGCAGACCGCTTTTTTGAAAAAATCGAAAAAAAATGCGTAATTGATCAAAGCGAAATGGTTTCGAAATAAATTCTATTTCTAACCACTTTCGCAACCAAGATTTTTTTGTTCCTACAGAACCGCTAAGCAAATCAGATGAAGAGGTCACTATCATGACACGTGCCGCATCAATTAGTTGCCCATACGCCACATTATTGGGACAAACAGCCTCACATGCCCGGCAAGTTAAGCAACGATCCATATGCTGAACAAAACGCTCATTCATCGGAAGATTCCCGCTTGCAACACCACTCATCAACGCAATACGGCCACGTGGTGAATCAGCTTCAGACATCGTTAAACGATAAGTCGGACAATAAGGCAAGCATAAACCGCACGAAACGCAGCGATTTGCTTCAGCAAGCAAAAAATCCGTGCAGTTCCCCGTTGAACAATCATTTGAATCCACATCATTCTTCACAGAAAAAATATAATCTCACTTTGTAATTATTCAGCACAACGCAGCAACTGTTCAGATTGCCCCCTATAATTCGGTCGTTCAAGGCACAAAATGATCATTGTCACGTGACAATGATCATTTTGTAACGCCGAAATGGCGGATTTTAGGGGTAAGCTGAATAGTTACCTCGCTTTAACAATGGATAGATGAAGACAGTCTACCGATTAAAATAAATAAAAACCACATTTCGGCAATCAACATATATCTTTTTACTTGCCATTTCTATGAAAAATGCCGTAAAATCACGCGCTTTCAGTTTCAGACTTCGCATAATATTTAAACAGGTAAAACAAACATATGGTCATTATACGACTAGCACGAGGTGGCGCAAAAAAACGTCCATTTTTCAATATGGTAGTTGCTGATTCTCGGGATAAACGAGATGGCAGATTTATAGAGCGTGTTGGCTTTTACAACCCGAGGGCGACCGGGGGTGAGGAAGCGCTTCGCGTACAATTGGATCGTGTTACTTATTGGCAATCCAATGGCGCGCAATTATCTAGCACGGTAACAAGGCTAATCAAACAGTTTGGAAAGCAGCAAGAAACGCCAGCAAGCAGCTAAAACGGTCAGCCATCCTGCCTCATCTATGGTGACCATGGGCCACATTATGGGTCCATTTGGCGTGCAGGGGTGGGTCAAGGTATTTCCTTATACAGAAACAATCGACGGATTGCTTGATTACCCGACATGGTGGCTGGAAAGGGAAAATAAAGAATGGCAAGAAACAGCGCTTATGAACGGTTATATCAATGGCAACAAGCTGGCTGTTAAGTTGGAACAATGCGTTAACCGTAACGAAGCTATGCAACTTAAAGGAATGCAAATTGCAATTCCTCGTGACCACTTACCACACTTACCAAAAAACGGAGAAGATGGTTATTACTGGTCGGACTTAATAGGTGCAACGGTTACTAATCTGCAAGATGTAGAACTGGGAAAAGTGACTGGCTTACTGGAAACGGGCGCAAATGATGTCTTAAGGGTGCAGAAATTACATGAAAAAGAAAAATTAATTCCTTTCATTGATCCTATCATTATTAAAGTTAGCTTAAAGTTGCGCCAAATAACCGTAGATTGGGGGATTGATTTTTGAGGTGACACGTTATGTCTCTTGAATTGGACGTCATCACACTCTTTCCTGACATGTTTGATGCCGTCACTCAGTATGGCGTAACTGGGAAAGCAAACAGGAATAAAATTTTTCAACTTAGCGCATGGAATCCACGCGATTTTACAAAAGATAATTATCGAACAATAGATGACAGCTCCTATGGGGGTGGCCCGGGCATGGTCATGTTGGCACAGCCATTGGACGATGCAATTAGCGCAGCCAAAAAAAAACAGGCTGGGCTTGGAATTAACCAAACTCAAGTCATTTATCTTTCACCCCAAGGCAAACCGCTGGATCATGATTTGGTCATGCAACTTAGCAAACTGCCGGGACTAATACTGCTCTGCGGTCGATATGAAGGGATAGATGAGCGCCTGATAAAAAACCAGGTCGATGTGGAAATTTCAATTGGCGATTATGTCATATCCGGCGGAGAACTTGCAGCAATGGTATTAATTGACAGTATCGTAAGGTTGTTACCTGGCGTATTAGGTGATCCAGAGTCGGCCAATCAGGACTCATTTTCGAGCCACTTACTTGATTTTCCCCACTTCACGCGCCCTGAAGTCTACAAAGGCAATCATGTACCGAAAGTACTCATGTCCGGCAATCATGCCGAGATAAACCGTTGGCGTTTGCAGCAAGCATTGGGGAGAACATGGTTAAGACGCCCGGATCTACTGGCGACGAAGATCGCAAATGGCATGACCAAAGAAGAAGAAAAATTACTGGAAGAATTTAAACAATCCAATAAACAGAATTAACATTTTAAGTATTCGGCATCAACTGACGGTTAATCATATTGTGAATGTTTGACTCCACAGCATAAGGAAATCACGCACAGTTTATGTGGGCAAATGAATATATTTACGCGGTTATTGAACAAAACAGTGGCAAGTGAAAAATTACTTTAAGATTATCTGAAAAACAAGGAGTAAGAAATGAACCTGATCGATCAATTAGAAAGCGAAGAAATGGGTCGCCTGAACAAAACGATACCATCCTTTGCTCCAGGAGATACCGTAGTCGTTAACGTTAATGTTGTCGAAGGTGACCGTAAACGTGTCCAGGCATATGAAGGCGTCGTTATTTCGAAGCGAAATCGCGGCCTTAATTCTTCATTTATTGTGCGAAAAATATCAAGTGGTGAAGGCGTTGAAAGAACTTTCCAAACATACTCTCCGCTTATTGCTAGCATTACAGTTAAGCGCCGCGGAGATGTTCGCCGTGCAAAACTTTATTATCTCAGAGAGCGTTCCGGCCGTTCTGCACGTATTCGCGAAAAGCTTCCAGCCCGTGCAGCATCAAATAAAGCAGAATAGATTTGCAAGACAAGTTTAAGTAGCTACTGAACACCATTTAAAACTGGACGCTTGTGCCATCAACCAGATCAAAGGCACAAGCTCCGAAGGGCAATTTAAATGTTTTAGCCTGGCCTAATGATCTACCATAACCATAATGGCGCAATATCTTGTATTCTATAAAATAGCCGATCAAGACAATTTCACGCCAACACCTACTTCACTATCATTCACCTTATCAACGGTTTCATATGAAGTATAGGTAGCATTAACTCACTACTGTTTGACCTCATAACTTCATCAAACATGCACATTTACTCGTGTAAAATGCATGTGCTTTTCTTGCGCTGGAGCTAATCAAAAGTAACCTCAATTGTCACAAAAAACCCCCAAATAAATTACCTTCTACCTCAATAATACCCAAATAGCCCATGAACCTGCTTAAAGCCCTTGCGACAATCAGCAGCATGACATTTATATCCCGCATTCTCGGGTTTGTGCGTGACATGCTGATTGCTCGAACATTCGGCGCAGGAATTGCCACGGACGCTTTCATTGTTGCCTTCCGTATCCCCAACCTACTACGGCGACTTTTTGCAGAAGGCGCTTTTTCCCAAGCATTTGTACCTATATTAGCTGAATATAAAAACCGCCGCACAACGGAAGAAACACGCGAACTGATTGATCATGTTTCAAAACTCCTCGGCATTACGCTGTTTATTGTCACATTGATTGGCGTCGTTAGCGCACCACTGATTATCTATGCCAGCGCGCCCGGATTCACCGATAATCCAGAAAAATTTGCACTAACCGTCGAGTTATTGCGCATCACCTTTCCTTATATTCTATTTATTTCCCTGGTTTCATTGGCAGGCGGCATCCTCAATACTTACGGAAAGTTTTTTGCTCCCGCCTTTACCCCAACACTATTAAATTTGTCATTTATTGGCTGCGCGTTGTGGCTTGCACCACTGATTGACCCGCCAATATTAGCTTTGGCATGGGCAGTATTTATTGGCGGCGTTTTGCAGCTTGCCTTTCAGATACCCTTTCTGATCCGCATCAAACGATTGCCGCGGCTACGCCTCAAATCACGAGATACTGGCGCATGGCGCATTCTTAAACTAATGGGGCCAGCTGTTCTTGGGGTATCCGCGGGACAAATTAGCATGCTGCTCAATACTATTTTTGCCTCACTCCTGGTAACGGGTAGCGTGTCATGGCTTTACTATGCAGACCGATTGATGGAATTTCCTGCCGGTCTTCTGGGCGTTGCATTAGGAACCGTCCTGCTCCCATCTTTAGCCAAGTACTACAACAGCAACAGCACCGAAGAATATTCCCGCTTGCTAGACTGGGGATTGCGCTTGACTTTTTTACTGACATTGCCAGCCGCATTAGCGTTGGCGATACTAGCTATACCCCTAATTTCCACACTGTTTAACTATGGCGCATTTACTACGCATGACGTATGGATGGCCCGAGAAGCGTTAATTTCCTATAGTGTCGGTTTACTTGGATTAATCTTGGTAAAAGTATTGGCACCCGGTTTTTATGCGCGACAGAATATCAAAACACCGGTAAAAATAGCCATTATCACACTTATCGCGACTCAGCTGATGAACCTCGCGTTCATCCTGCCACTCAAACACGCCGGATTGGCACTGTCAGTCGGTTTAGGTGCCTGTATCAATGCAGGGCTTCTTTATTATAAATTGCGCAGCCATAACATATACCAACCCCAATCAGGATGGCTTCAGTTTTTGATGAAAATAGGGATAGCATTAATCGTCATGGGATTCGCCTTGTGGTTTACTATGGACAGTAATGCTACGTGGCTAACCGGCACCGCGCTTGACCGCGTCAGCCGACTGGTATGGGTCATCATTGCGGGGGCAACCAGCTATTTTGCAGCATTATGGTTTCTCGGTTTCCGGATTAAGGATTTTTCCCGTCAGCATGTTTAGCATTCTGCCAAGAAAGAAAAAGGAACAGCCAGATGCAATATTGCAAAAATATCAGGCAAAATATTTTTCGTAAAGACCGCATCGTTACAAAAATAAGATTGGGCGCTCAAAATACTTTCAATTACTTTTGATTACCCAAAATATCATTACCATATCAATTTTATAATCACAAAATACAGTTATACAAGAAAAAACCAGCCGTGCTTCCGCTGGCTCCTCATAACTGCTCTTCTCCTATTCAGTTAAAGTGGATCTAATTGTGAAAACTTCTAATCCAGAAAAACTGCACGAACGGCTAATCACCCTGCTGCTTATTTTTATCTTCTTACTGATACTCATAAGCAGTCTGCTTCCTTTCCAACTCGCTGGCTCTTGGGCAGAAATCAAAACTGCCTTGTTGCAGCAAGGGAAGGGAGGAGAAATGACATTATTAGATTTAGTGCCATATTTTGATACGGTTACAGAACGTTTACTTATTTTTGTTCCTTTTGGCTTTTTAATTCACCAAAAGCTTATTTGGCGTCAACCACAGCACGCCAACGCCATGTCAATCTGTCTAGTCGTGCTGGTTGCCTTAGGGGTTGAAATTGCCCAGGCCGTGATATCCGCAAGGCATTCGCGCGTATTGGACTTTGTCTTAGCGTCGGCTGCCGGTATCGTGGGTATCAAATTAAGTATCCCCGTTTTTCATATTTTTACCCGCTCGGCTTTTGATACCACACGCCGGTTATTACCTGGATTTTTATGGCTGGGAAATTTTCTCGTTGTTTGTATCTGCATAGCTGCGATTATCCCGGCCAGCGCTGACCTTGGCGAATGGGATTGCGATTATCCTTTACTGGTTGGGAATGAGTTGACGTATGATCGTCCGTGGCAAGGCAAGATCCGGGGCGTGGCCATTTATCCAAGAGAACTGACTGCCAGTGAGATTAGAAATTTATCGCACATCCCCATGACACCGGAAAATATATCGTCCCGAAATGCAGCAGAAGCCATTGCCCTATACTCATTTGTGACCAGCGGTAGCAATCGAACTTTAGTACATAACCATACAGGACCCCTCTTAGATTTGGCAAAGAAGACGCAGGATTTAGGAGGGCCACAGCTTAATGGCGGCGCCCTTCATTTCCGCGAACCGTTGCTGATTAAAAGCACAGTGCCTGCGCGCGCTATCTGTAATGCGATTATGGCTTCTCAGGCATTCACCGTAGAAACCGAGATTGCAAGCAACAACCTTATGCAAGGTGGCCCGGCAAGAATTATTTCAAATTCGATAGATTTAGAAAATCGTAATTTTACGCTTGGCGAAGAGCAAGGAGATTTGATCCTGCGAGTTAGGACACCTCAGAACGGTAGTGATGGCAGCAACATTCCATTTGAAACACAGGGCAATGCACTCGCGGGGGGATGGAAGCATGTAATTGCCAGTTATGCCGATGGAACAGCAAAATTTTTTATAGATGGCAAAGAAATAACAATGCCTTTGCACTATCAGGAGGCTTTTTTTTTAGACACGGCTTTATCTGCCAGAACTGCACTTGCTGCCGGGTTTTTATTGTTTGGAATGGGCGTAATGGCAAGCATGTTATTTCACCAACGAGCACCGTTTGCAGCAGCCGGGATGAGCATTTCTTCAACCAGTCTAGTGCCAACAATTTCTTTACTCACAGTTGCTATCTGGCTAGGACGTCAGCTAAATCCCATTCTTGTTAGCGCTATTTTATTAATACCTTTTTTAGGTTTCATTTTTTATCGGCGGCTGCAAAGGAATTTTAAGTCAGAATAGGCTTCTCTAATGGCTTCCATTAGAAAATTCTCCTAATGGAAAAGTGAGATCAGAGGAATAGCACAAAAAAAATCGCTTAAATGGCCTTGTTCTTTTGCAGTAACAAATAAATCGCATCAGCCATCATGGCATATCCACGTGCATTCGGATGAATTAAATCTAATTTTAAGGCATTATCAGATAATACTGTCGGTACGACCTCACTCTCGATCGGCAAATTGTATTCCCCAGCTATCTGGCTGTAGATGTCCAGACTATCGAGGAAGATTCCCGGCTTTGGCACACCGATGAGAACAACACTGATATCACGGTTTATTGCTTCTTGGATCATGGCTCTGAGGTTCATCGCCAAATTATCCTTGCCCAGCTTTCGTATCATGTCATTACCTCCGTGGCATAAAAGCAGTAATTCCGGCCGGTGTTTGTCTAGCAGGGCGGGGAGGCGTTTCAAGCCGTTAGCGCTAACTTCGCCAGGTACGCCGGCATTAATGACAGTGCGCTGCAATTTTTCTGCTAACTGGCTAGGATAATTCTGCGTTGGCGGAGCACCATTACCAGCTGTGATGCTGTTGCCGAAGGCCAGGATGACTGCAGTATCAGATAATGCAGGCAGTCCAGGTTGCTTATCAGCGCAAGCAGATAAAATAAGGAAAATAGCGAGAATAAATAAAATTTTCGATTTAATCATCTGTGTTAAAGGCCTTTACGCGCTTCTGCGGGGTATAGAAAATAGAAAAAATAAAGATTCATCCGGCAAGCACATCCATGTTATTTTAAAATGAATCCTCAAAAGAGTGGAAAATAGGTTGAAATTTCCACTAAATTGGTTCTTTCGGAAATTGCGTACTTAGCAGTTTGAAACGAGG
>JAJFJI010000002.1 GCA_021774205.1 Nitrosomonas sp. | reverse complement strand
TAGCGATGGGGATGTCGAACTAAAATCTGCCAATACTGCATCGACACCATCCAGGCTTGTGCCTGACATGATCCCGACATAGTAATCTGATTTCAATTAACGAATGGCCCTGTGACTACCGCCCTAACACTAATTTAGTGCAGCAAGATTAGTATTTCGCAGCACATTCAATCTGGCTACCAATGATTCGGTTTCCTTTTTAAAAGCTGCCAACCCTTTTTCCGCAATAGGTGGCGCAGTAGGCAAAACAACTTTAGCAGGATCCTGCTGAACACCGTTTACACGCAGTTCATAATGCAAATGTGGGCCCGTCGCCATTCCTGTCGCACCGACGTAACCAATGATATCACCCTGATTAATGCGTTTTCCATTACGCAACCCTTTGGCAAAGCGAGACAAGTGGCCATACGCGGTATCGTATTTCTCACTATGCGCCAAAATTATTAAATTGCCATACCCCCGCTGCGTCCCAGCAAACGAAACTTTTCCACTGGCAGTCGCCATCACTGGCGTACCTGTTGGCGCCGCATAATCAACGCCTCTATGCGCACGCCATCTCTTCAACACCGGGTGAAAACGCGCATTGGTAAAACCGGAACTAATACGGGAAAACGATAACGGTGCACGCAAAAATTGTTTACGCAGACTTTTCCCATCCGGGGTATAGTACCCACCTTCACCGCTGGATGCTTGATAATAAACCGCTTGATGCGGCTTTCCATTATTGACATACTCCGCCGCTAATACACGACCGGATTTGGTCTGCTCACCACCATCGTCATGCATCGTTTCATACACGACAGTAAAATGGTCTCCCTTACGTAGATCCCGATAAAAATCAATATCAGAAGCAAAAATTTCAGTAATTTGAGCGGCAACTTTATTAGGAATCCTAGCCTTATCTGTTGCAGCAAACAACGAGCTGTTGACCAGGCCCGCTCTCATCCTAATTTGCGTATCAAGCTCAGCCTGCTGCTCACTCATCTGAAAAGCATTATCAACCTTCTCCATCAGGAATAGTTCTTCCTTACCGAAGAGATAACGCATCATTAACAAATCACCTTCTACCGTCGTTTGTGCGTAGATGGTTTTACCAGGTATTAGTCGACGCATCGCTTTACTTTCTCTTGCTGTACGCAGAAAATCAGCAGTATCCTGAGCGTTAACATCCAGCCGAGCTAAGATCGCAGTTATTGTATCGCCGCGTTGTATATTTTCTTGTCGCCATAACGTCAAGTTTTCATTTGTTTCGGGGAGAAGATCGGGGATAGACAAATCACGAACAACTTCTTCTACGGAAATATTGTCGAGGGAAGTATTCGGTGCAATACCAAATGCAGTAACAAAACCAAACAGCGGCAAACTAGACAAAGCTACGATCCAACTTAATCTTTTTTTTCTTTTTGTTGGTGTTTTTTGAGCTAGAATCTTACTTTTCTCGCGTAACGGCATTATTTGCATATAAAAATTACTCCCGGTCATGACTGTGTGGCGAAGTCTAACATGTAATTAATGACATATGTACTAAGTTACAATAGATAATAGGTGTTAATTAACAGTTAACGACATAATAATTCAAACCTATAAGGTCAAGATGCTGAAAATTACCAAACAATTTGCTATATTCTTATTTTTACTATTATTTATCAGTGAGATATACGCGGAAGATGACAAAATTCTTGAAGCTGTCGAAAGTAGCGCGCGCGCATGGCTTAATCTGCCTGATAGCGGGAAATACGCAGAAAGCTGGAAAAATGCCTCAACGCTATTTCAAACTAAAAAGTCCGAATCCGATTGGAAAAAAAACATGAAAGCAATTAGATCCCCGCTCGGAACAATGAAATCACGGCATATTGCTACCGCGTATTTAGCAACATCATTACCCGACATGCCTGATGGCGAATATGTGATCGTTCAATTCTACACATCATTCGAACATCAAGCATTGGCACTAGAGACCGTGACGACGGTAAAGGAGCAAGACGACACATGGCGGGTTTCAGAATATCTTGTCGAGTAACCGCCAGCACTACGTTCATCAGACAACGCCAATCTACATAACTCACCGCAAACATCATCATAACATTCAATAATTCATCGTGAACAAACCAACAACCGAGCAGCTTGACATTATAAAACGAGGTAGCCATGAGCTATTAGTTGAAAAAGAACTTGAATCTAAACTCAACAAAGACCAACCGCTGCGGATTAAAGCTGGATTTGACCCCACAGCGCCAGATTTGCACCTAGGCCACGCGGTGTTGCTCCATAAAATGCGGCAATTACAGGACATGGGACATCATGTCTTTTTTTTAATCGGTGATTTTACCGGCATGATCGGTGATCCAAGCGGCAAGAATGCAACTCGTCCACCATTAACTCGTGAACAGGTTGTAGAAAACGCCAAATCCTATACCGACCAGGTATTCAAAATACTCAAACAGGCGCAAACAGAGGTCGTATTCAACTCCACTTGGATGGATAAAATGAATGCCGCCGATTTAATAAAACTGGCTGCTACGCATACGGTTGCGCGGATGCTTGAACGCGATGACTTTGATAAACGTTATCGAAGCAATCAGGCTATTGCCATACATGAGTTTTTATATCCACTGATTCAGGGATACGATTCTGTCGCGCTGAAAGCAGATATTGAGCTTGGCGGCACTGATCAGAAATTCAACCTGTTAATGGGCCGTGAACTGCAAAAACATTCCGGCCAATCACCACAGTGCATTCTTACCATGCCGTTGCTGGAAGGATTGGATGGCATTAACAAGATGTCAAAATCCTTAAATAACTATATTGGCATTACCGAAAGCCCCAAAGAAATTTTTGGCAAGCTAATGTCGGTTTCCGATGAATTAATGTGGCGCTATATTGAGCTGCTATCTTTCGAGTCGTCAACAACCATTCAACATTGGAAGCAAGCAGTCGAAGAAGGCCGCAATCCACGTGACATTAAAGTCAAATTCGCTCAGGAAATGGTTACCCGTTTCCATAGCGCACATGACGCGGATGATGCACTTACTGACTTTGAAGCACGCTTTAAAAGGGGCGCATTGCCAGATGATATTCCAGAAACCATCATACAGACTCAAGAAAGCGCCTTACCGTTAACGCAGTTATTAAAGCAAACTGGCCTCACCACCAGCACCAGTGAAGCCATACGCCTGATAAAACAGGGCGGAATTAAACTGGACAACGAAAAAATAGAAGACAAGGCTATCCAAATCACACAAGGTAAAACTGTAATCATACAAGTCGGCAAACGAAAATTTGCCAAAGTTACAATTACTAAATAAAAAATATTAACCCTATGTGACAACTAATTAATGTATAATTGCGCATCAGATGAGCGTGAATACGCTAATTTCTGACTTCATCGTTCCTGACCTCTCTATTCTGCAATTATCAAATTTCTTGTAAGGATTGTGCTATACCCTTGGTTAGCAGCGGTGCTATATTTCTGCGCTAGCGGTACATAGCCAATCTTTATCTGGCAGTCATTTCCTGCTCGCGCGTTTGTTTTTTATTTATCAGGAAAATAATGTGTCTTTTGAAACCCTAAACTTGCATCCTCTCATCCTCAAAGCAATTAACGAAGCAGGCTATACAACGCCCACGCCTATCCAGGAACAAGCGATTCCAGAATTACTGTCAGGTCATGATGTTATGGCTTCAGCCCAAACGGGTACCGGCAAAACCGCCGCATTCATGCTGCCAGCATTACATCAACTCGCTACACCACCCGAAGTGCGTAGCCGCGGCCCGCGCGTCTTGATACTTACGCCAACCCGCGAACTGGCATTACAGGTATCTGAAGCCGCAACAAAATATGGCCGACACCTGCCTCGCACCAAGGTAGTCAGTATATTGGGTGGCATGCCCTATCCCGTCCAAAATAAATTATTATCACAGCCGGTTGATATTCTGGTGGCCACGCCTGGACGTTTACTCGACCACATTCAGCGTGGGCGCATCGATTTTTCTCGTCTGGAAATGCTGGTATTGGATGAAGCAGACCGAATGCTGGATATGGGTTTTATTGACGACGTTGAAAAAATCGCATCCGCAACGCCTGCTACACGGCAAACCTTGCTATTCTCCGCCACACTCGATAGTGCAATAGATAAAATTGCCGCACGCCTTCTCAAAACACCCAAACGAATCCAGATCGCCACACAGCGAGCAAGACTCGAAAATATTGAACAACGGCTGCATTACGTGGACAATCTGTCACATAAGAATCGATTACTGGGCCATGTACTACAAGATGAAACACTAAAACAAGCCATTGTTTTTACCGCGACCAAACGTGACGCCGATACACTGGCAGACAATCTTTCCACCCAGGGCTATGACGCCGCCGCATTGCATGGAGACATGAATCAACGTGAACGCACGCGAACATTAACCAAACTTCGCCGTGGTGGATTACAAATACTGGTTGCCACTGATGTGGCCGCACGAGGCATTGATGTGACGGACATTACCCATGTGATCAACTTTGATTTGCCAAAATTTGCTGAAGACTATGTGCATCGTATTGGCCGCACGGGTCGTGCTGGCGCATCGGGCATTGCCGTATCGTTTGCTTCAGGAAATGACAGAATTCATCTAAAAAGAATCGAGAACTTTACGGGTCAATCCATTACCTCACATGTTGTGCCAGGTATGGAGCCACGATTCAAGCCACGCCCGGCAACTACTGGTGGAAGGTCAAGAAAAACACCCAGCATTACGCAAAAACGGTCTCGCTCATGGTCGAATGATAATAGCAACAAGCAAAGCTTCAATAGCGCCAATGGAAACCAATCAAACAGCCACAACCGCTCGTATGGCGACGACAATAACGGCAATCGCCTATATGGCAATGAACATGATCGTGGAAATTCACGCAGAAAAGAACAGCGGCATAAGTATTAGCCCCTGTATCGCCTTGGCTTTGCGTTAGAAAATGATCCGGCTCACCCGGATCATTTTATTTGTTTGATTAGCGCTCATTTGCAACGACCATGCTTTTTTAGGATTTTTGCTACCGCACCTCCGGTACTGGAGAACGCTTTTGCAGCATTCTTAATATCCAGTAAACCGCCAACGCAGCGAATAAATGTTTCAGGGTATGACCACTGATTACCCCACCAAGCACATAAATTTCCCGATCCAGAGATTCTACAATTTTAGCAATCCCGTATAACCCAATAACCCAATACATCACTGCGCCATGCGTATACCGGGATGGCAATAATAACCCCAGCATGACAATTAATAGCAACGAATAAAATTGTGTGACGATATAAAAATTCAAATTCCCGGCACCCTGCTGTTCACTCCAATACCAATACAATACACTGCTAACGCCAATTAACATCAGCCACGGCAACAAGCGCAAGCCCATTTTCGTACTAACGCGCTCAGCCAGTGTCGCTGCCAACAACGCCGTAATACCGGTTGCAATCGGCAAACGATCCCAAAGCAACCGCTCGTTATCAGGCACCCAATGATAATAGGCTGACCCAAAACAGGTCATAGTCACACTCAAAAACAGAAATATATATGGCCAACGCTCGGATAATTGGATGAATGTGCCGTGATTTAGCGTTTCGGGTGATCGCAGCAAAAATACCAAACCCGCCATGCCGCAATATAAAAGCGCCAGATTAGACGCAACATTAAGAAAATTGGGAATACTAAAAAAAATCCGCCCGTCTGCAAATTGATGATACTCCACTGGCTGTGGAATGGGTGGCAGTATTGCTGCAGCCAGAAGGGTTGCCGCTGACAAAAAACCGATTATCCAAAGCCATACAGGCACCCGCCCGTTCATTCTGTTGGCCGATTCTTTTACCACATTAATACAGTGTCGCAACGGCTTCTTCAACGCGTTCGACCGCCATAATATCCATCCCGGAAATTGGCTTTTTCGGTTGATTGGCCTTGGGAATAATGGCCTGATTAAACCCGAGTTTGGCAGCCTCTTTTAATCTTTCCTGGCCACGTTGAACTGGACGCACTTCGCCGGCCAAACCGATTTCTCCAATCACCACCATTTTTTCGGGTAACGGTTTATTCTTAAGCGAAGAAACGATGGCGAGCAAAACGGCTAGATCAGCGCCAGGCTCGGTAATTTTCACACCCCCAACCGCATTCACAAATACATCCTGATCAAAACAGGGAATACCCGCATGACGATGCAATACAGCCAACAACATGGCCAACCGGTTTTGCTCCAGCCCCACACTTAACCGTCTGGGATTTGGGGCACGCGCCTCATCGACCAACGCCTGAATTTCTACTAATAGCGGACGCGATCCTTCTTGCGTCACCATCACGCAAGAACCCGGCACCTGCCCCCCATGATGCGAGAGAAATAACGCAGATGGATTACTCACTTCGCGCAGGCCTTTTTCAGTCATCGCAAAAACACCCAGTTCATTGACTGCACCAAAACGATTTTTGAAAGCGCGAATTAAACGAAAGCTGGAATGGGTATCCCCCTCGAAATACAGCACGGTATCCACCATATGCTCCAACACGCGCGGCCCAGCCAACGCACCTTCTTTTGTTACATGACCCACCAGAATAATACAGGTCCCGCTGGCCTTCGCGAGCCGCGTTAATTGAGCCGCACATTCACGTACTTGCGCCACTGAGCCGGGTGCAGACTGTAATGCATCCGAATAGATGGTTTGGATTGAATCAATGACCGCGACATCCGGTTTATGTTCACCAAGAATGGCCTGAATTTTTTCTAACTGGATTTCCGCCAGCAAATTAACTGTTTTTACATCAAGCGCCAGACGCTGGGCCCGTAATGCCACTTGCTGCGCTGATTCTTCCCCGCTCACATACAAAACATTATGGCTAGTGGAAATATATGCCAATGCTTGCAGCAAAAGGGTAGATTTACCAATTCCTGGATCACCTCCCAGCAGAATTACGCCACCTTTCACCAGACCACCACCCAACACCCGGTCTAACTCCACCACACCAGAAGAAAACCGTGGCGTCTCACCTGCCTCGACTTCACTTAAATTTTGCACCCGATCAATCGCCGAGACCGGACTGAAACGTGACACAATTTTATCAGCAATGGTTTCGATCAATGTGTTCCAGGCCTGGCAGTGTGGACACTGTCCTTGCCACTTCAGGGCTTGCCCACCACATTCAGTGCATGAATAAACGGATTTTTGTTTTGCCATAAATAAAATTGCTACTGGATCAACCCTAAAAAAACCTTGGACGCAGATTTTACATAGCGGTGCATTTAAGCCACTCCGGGCCAATAATGACTATCTGGCAGCGGCCGCTTGCCAAATATGGCTTGCCCAACACGAACAACTGTCGCACCTTCCTCAACTGCAATTTCGTAATCACCTGACATTCCCATTGAAAGTTCATCAAACGACAGATTGGCCGGCGCTTCCTGTCTTAACATATCCCGCAATTCGCGCATCTTGATAAAACACTGGCGCACACGGTCATGATCAGGAGAAAAAATAGCCAATGTCATCAGCCCTTTAATGTTCAGAGATGAATAATTCGGTAATTGCGCCACAAAAGCGCGCACATCTTCTGGCGCCAACCCGAATTTACTGGCTTCACCTGAGCTATTGACCTGCACAAAAACATCCATAGAACGACCTTCAATTTGTAGTCGTTTATCAAGTGCTTCAGCCACTTTGATGCTGTCAAGCGCTTGAAATTCATCAGCAATACGTGCCAAATACTTTGCTTTATTGGTCTGCAAATGGCCTATAATGCACCATTTTATATCAAGGTCACTGAGCACTTCTGATTTCTCGCGCGCTTCCTGAATTTTATTTTCGCCCATTTCGTGACAACCTGCCGCATAGGCAATACGCAATCTCTCGGCAGATACCGTCTTGGTAACGGGCAGTAGCCGCACACTGTTAGGCTCACGCCCTACATTCTTACAGGCTTCCGAAATTCGGCACTGAACTGTCTCAAGGTTTGATTTTATTTCGTTCAATTGTTGTTCTTCGTTCAGCTCCACTGCGTTCTCCTCTCGCTGCATTCACTTGAAACCATTCACACATTCAGATAATTTTTGATGCCTGATGAAACACCATTTGCCAGCCCTGTGTATTGTGCTTCCAGATCGAACTCCTGATAGAGCCTTTACTCACAATATTTTTTTTCTCGACGATTTTTTCCGCGCGATAAATGGCCAATACCAAATCAATTGATAATTCTCTGACCCTGAAATCGGTGAGTGACCAGCGGTCTTGTGGATTTTTATTCAACAACCAGCCGACAACTTCCTGCCGTGAACTGACCGCGCCATGACCGCCGATTTCTTCAAATTCTTCAGCCAGAAGTACATCCAATAACGAAGGCCTTACTTTCATATCACTATGTAGCAGCTTAAACTCCAGCCGCCTGATTTGATCAGTTATTGCATCATTCATCAGGGAAACACCGAAAAATTATGTCACTCTCATCCCAGCCTGGGCACCGTCATCGGATGACAGAAGAAACAGTTCCTTACCGCCCCCGCCGGCTGCCAGCACCATGCCCTCAGACAGGCCAAATTTCATTTTACGTGGCGCCAGATTAGCCACCATGACCGTAAAACGCCCTTTCAGTTGTTCAGGCTCATAAGCGGATTTGATGCCAGCAAAAACAATGCGCTGTTCAGTGCCAATATCCAAGGTCAACTTTAGCAGCTTGTCGGCACCCACCACATGCTCGGCATTAATAATTCGGGCGATACGCAAATCGATTTTGCTGAAATCATCGAATGTAATGGTATCTGCAATGGATACGACCGCGTGTTGCTGCTTTTGGCCGTGCCGTATCCGTGAAAATGCATCAGCAGCACGTGCTAGGCCCTGTTTGTTTGCAACAACTAACGCGTCAATTTGCTTGGCATCAATACGCGTCATCAAATGTTGGTAGGGGTTAATGCAATGACCCGCAGGCAACAACAAATCTGATACCGGCTGCCCTTCGGCTAATACTGGCCACGCCAATGGCGCGCAATTCAGAAAAGTTTCAATTTGTTCGACAGTCTTAGGCAGAATCGGCTTCAAATAGCACGAAAGCAGATAAAAAAGCTGGATACCAAGGCTGCAATGACGTTGCAATTCGCTGCTACGCTGTGGGTCTTTGGCAATTTCCCACGGTGCCAATTCATGAATCATTTCATTGGCCTCATCTGCAAATTTCATAACTTGCCGCACAGCTGCTGAAAAATCCCTGTCTTCAAACGCTTGCTCAATACCGTCTGGCCGCCAGGATGAAAAACGTTCATCAATCAGTGTACGCATCAGTTGGTACTGTTCTCCATCAACAAGTTTGCCTTGAAAACGTTTGCTAATAAATCCAGCGCAGCGGCTGGCAATATTGACAAATTTCCCAACCAGATCCGAATTAACCCGTGCAATAAAATCTTCCAGGTTCAAGTCGATATCTTCCAACGACCCATTTAGTTTTGCTGCAAAGTAATAACGCAACCACTCAGGGTTCAGTTTTTGCTGCAGATAGCTTTCCGCGGTGATAAACGTACCGCGCGATTTGCTCATTTTTTCACCGTTCACGGTGAGGAAACCATGCGCGAATATTTTGGTTGGTGTACGATAATTGGCATGCTCGAGCATGGCTGGCCAAAACAGCGCATGAAAATAAAGAATATCCTTACCGATAAAATGATAAAGCTCGGTTGTCGAGTCTTTACACCAGAATTCGTCAAAATCGATATTGTTTTTTACGCAATAATTCTTAAAGCTGCCCATATAACCAATAGGCGCATCCAACCAGACATAAAAATATTTACCGGGTGCATCTGGAATTTCAAACCCGAAATAAGGCGCATCACGCGAAATATCCCAGTCCGACAGTTTGTTTTCCCCAGCCTCACCTAACCATTCACGCATTTTATTGGCGGCTTCTGGTTGCAAATGATCGGCCTCACAAGCCCATTGACGCAAAAAATCAATACAACGATTATCAGATAAACTGAAAAAATAATGTTCTGAAGATTTTTGTACCGGTTTTGCGCCAGAAACCGATGAATACGGATTTTTTAATTCAGTCGGCGCATATGCCGCACCGCACACCTCGCAAGAATCACTATATTGGTCTTTTGCGCCACATTTAGGACATTCTCCTTTCACGTAACGATCCGGCAGGAAAATGTTTTTGACAGGATCATACAATTGATCAATAGTCCGCACAGAAATCAGCCATGCTGCTTTTAATTTTTGATAAATCTCTTCAGCGAAATGGCGGGTTTCATCAGAATGTGTAGTGTAGTAATTATCAAAATGAATGTTAAATCCGGTAAAATCAGCCAGGTGCTCATTATGGACTCGAGCAATCAGTGCCTCCGGTGTAATGCCTTCTTTTTCGGCACGCAGCATAATCGGCGTACCATGTGTATCATCTGCACAAACATAATAAATATCATGTCCGCGCATTCTCTGAAAACGCACCCAGATATCA
>JAJFJI010000001.1 GCA_021774205.1 Nitrosomonas sp. | reverse complement strand
CCCGGCAATTGAAGTCAGGCAAGTGTGCAAACACTATGGCGACGTGTGTGCGTTGGCCGACATCGATCTTGAAATTGATCGGGGTGAATTCTTTGCTTTACTGGGCCCCAATGGCGCGGGTAAAACGACGCTTATTAGTATCATTGCCGGATTGTCCCGTGCCAGTAGTGGTGCTGTGAGTGTTATGGGGCGTGATGTGATAACGCAATACCAAGCGGCTCGGCGAATGCTCGGTGTAGTGCCTCAGGAATTGGTGTTTGATCCATTTTTTACTGTGCGTGAAACCCTGGTGATTCAATCCGGTTATTATGGCATTAAGCATAATGATGATTGGATTGATGAAATAATTCATCATTTGGACCTATCTGATAAAGCGCACACGAATATGCGCGCGCTATCTGGCGGTATGAAACGGCGTGTATTAGTGGCGCAAGCGCTGGTCCATAAACCCCCTGTTATTATCCTGGATGAACCGACTGCTGGTGTCGATGTGACATTACGCCAGGCACTCTGGGATTTTGTCAGACGGTTAAATCGTAATGGCCACACGATTATTCTTACCACCCATTATCTTGAAGAGGCGGAGGTCTTGTGTAATCGTGTCGCGATGCTAAAACAAGGTAGGGTTGTTGCGCTGGATAGCATACAAAATCTTGTCAGTAATCGTGCCTGTCATTCGATACGTTTGAGATTGTCACCGGATACGCTACCTTCAGAATTACAGAAACAATGTATCAGTTATACGGATGGCTATCATCTTTTAAAGGTCAATGCATATTCTGAAATAGAGTCAGTTCTAACGATATTACGTGAATCGGGGTTGCAGGTTTTGGAAATGAAAATATTGAAATCCGATTTGGAAGAAGTGTTTTTAAATATCATGAAACATGGTGAACCAGGGTCGACATGACAGGTTTTGTTACCTTATTTCAAAAAGAAGTGCTGCGGTTTCTGAAGGTTAGTCTGCAAACAATATTAGCGCCGATAGTTGCTACTTTGCTTTATCTCTTGATTTTCTTTCATGTATTAAGTGCGCATGTGGAGGTTTATCCTGAAGTTACCTACACGCAATTTTTAATTCCTGGGCTGATCATGATGGCGATTGTGCAAAATGCATTCGCTAATTCTTCTTCCAGTCTAATTCAGTCAAAAATGAGCGGTAATATTGTGTTTGTTTTGTTATCGCCACTATCCTATCAAGAAATATTCTTTGCCTATATACTTGCATCGGTCGTGCGTGGATTAATCGTTGGCATTGGTGTTTATTTGATCACCCTATTGTTTTTTGAGATTCCACTACATTTTCCGTTATGGACGATATTGTTTGCAATATTAGGTAGTTCGATGCTCGGGGCGTTGGGTTTGTTAGCGGGAATTAGTGCGGAGAAAGTTGATCAAATGGCTGCATTCCAGAACTTTATAATTCTGCCGTTGACCCTTCTATCTGGCGTATTCTATACGGTTCAATCTTTGCCGCCTTTTTGGCAGCATTTCTCTAAATTTAATCCATTCTTTTATGTGATTGATGGTTTTCGCTATGGTTTTCTAGGTGTTTCCGAAGTTTCACCTTATAAAAGTCTTATTATTATCTCGATATGCTTCTTGGTAATCTCATTGATAACAATCCAGATACTAAGAACCGGATATAAGCTACGAAACTAAATGAGAAATATATAGCCATATATTATTAGTTGATTTCAGCTATCGTCGTTTTTATTTCAAAAAAATAAATGCAACTGCTATCGATAAGTGCGGTATGTTAATACAAAAAAGATTTTAAAAAACCTGCGGGCTATATGGTTACAATTGACACTTAATTAACATTCTTTGTTTGAAGGAGGTTTAAATGATTACATCCGAGAATATAAAAAGTTACATAGAAGGATCGCTACCTTGTGAACTGGTTAAAGTTGAGGGGGATGACGGTCATCACTTCAACGCCATTATTGTAAGCCATGAATTTAGGGGAAAAAATAAAATCCAGCAACATCAACTTGTTTATAAAGCGCTTGGCGATAGAATGAAGCAAGAAATTCATGCGCTATCAATGAAAACATTAACGCCTGAGCAATGGTCGGAAAATAATGCGCAAAGTTAGCGTTGTCATGGTTTGAATTTTGTCTTAACCATGGTTTCTTGTCTGATTTTGTTTGGCTCTCAGTAAAATGAGCGCTAATTTCATTTGTTTTTGAACCCAGGGAAACGACTTTTTGTAAGCATGGTAGTGCATGGGTTGTTTGGGTTTTGTTCAAGGAATATCCAACCTATTGTAACCAGAATTGTTTGTGTTTCAGGGGCTTGATGACGGACCTGTTCAATGTGTCGGTATCTGTTACTGTCGAAGTATGATGCACTTATGATATAAGTCCAGGATTCGTTATAATAACCCCTTTGATTTTTAATCCCGGGTGTTTTCTTGTATAAAATAATTGGCGTCATTGCCGGCTTTTATGTTCTGGGCTTTTTGGGCGCATTTCTTGGTTTCATTTTAGGTAGTTTTCTCGACCGCTATAAAGCTTATGGTGCTGCAGGCATCAATCCACTGAGTGCCGGCCATCGGCAAACGGTTTTTCTTGAGACTGTGTTCGTATTGATGGGTAAACTGGCAAAAGTGGATGGCCGTATCTCTGAGGTTGAAATTTCACATGTCGAACAGTTCATAAGGAAGCTGGGCATGTCGTCTGAGCATCGTTTGCAGGCTATTGGGCTTTTTAAACAGGGTGCATCACCGGATTTTAATATAACGTCCAAACTGGACGCATTTAAGGCGGTTTGCGGACATACCCATAGCCTAAAACAAATGCTGCTGGTGTATCTCATCATTATGGGACTATCGGATGGTCAGTTAAATTCAGCTGAAAAAAGTCTGATAAAGGATATTGCGCTTCAGCTCGGCTATAGCCAGGCTGCATTTAAGCAATTACTGGATATGGTCACAAACCAAACACATTTTGCGGGTGGCCAAGCAAGTTCCGCGCATGCATTGGATGATGCCTATAAAGCGCTGGGGGTTGCTAAGGACAGTACCGATCAAGAAATTAAACGTGCGTATCGCAAACTAATGAGTCAATATCATCCTGACAAATTAATGGGGCAGGGTGTACCTGATGACATGATTAACATTGCGACGGAGCAGGCCAAGGAAGTGCAAACTGCCTATGATTTAATTAAAAAATCGCGTGGTCAAACTTGAATAATGCTATTGAATGTCAAGCGTTGACATAACATGAAACCGCTTCTTTATACGTTCCGCCGTTGTCCTTACGCTATTCGTGCCCGGTTGGCGATCAAAGTCAGTGGCGTTGAGGTTGATAAGTGTGAAGTTGATTTGCGTGACAAGCCTAAAGCATTGCTTGATTGTTCTCCCAAAGGGACCGTACCGGTACTACAATTTGTCGATGGCAGCGTTATTGAGGAAAGCCTAGATATTATGCAATGGGCGCTAGCCATTAATGATCCGGAAGAATGGATGGACGGTGGTAATGGTCCATCTGCTGAATCGTTGGCCTTGATTCAACAGAACGATGGTCCATTCAAAAACGCACTTGATCGGTATAAATATGCCGTGCGTTTTCCTGAGTATCCTGCTGCGACTTATCGTGAACAGGCGGAAGATTTTTTGTCAGAATTAAATGCACGCATAAGTAAGCAAGGCTATTTAATGTGTGACCAGCCTGGTTTAGCGGACATGGCAATATTTCCTTTCATCCGGCAATTTGCCAATGTTGATAATGATTGGCTTAGTCAATCGAAGTATAAATATTTGAATAAATGGCTGGATATATTTTTGACATCCACGCTATTTAACGTGATTATGCAAAAATAGGCTGTTTTTTTATAAATAAACTACTACCGATATTTTCTGCTCGCAGTGAGTACTGAAAATCATTGGTTAATATAGTGCTCTGGATTCCCGTTAATTCCTCTTGTCCATGAAGAAACCTTATCGCGTTGATTTAACGCGGCGTCTCGCCAATCTTCCTAAACCAACTTACCCTGAAAATCTTCCCGTAGTTGCGCGGCATGAAGAAATCATGCGTGCAATTCGGGACAATCAGGTAGTGATTATTTGCGGTGAAACTGGATCAGGAAAAACAACGCAATTGCCAAAAATATGCCTTGAACTCCAGCGTGGCGTATCAGGAATGATCGGACATACGCAGCCACGCCGTATTGCCGCGCGGACCGTGGCATCACGAATTGCTTCCGAGCTGAATAGCCTATTGGGTCATGCGGTGGGTTACAAGGTGCGTTTTTCGGACAAGTTAAGTACGGATACCTATATCAAACTAATGACCGATGGTATTTTGCTTGCTGAAACGCAGGGTGATCCTAAACTACAATCCTACGATACCATCATCATTGATGAAGCACACGAGCGCAGCCTGAGTATTGATTTTCTACTGGGCTATCTGAAACGATTGTTGCCCATTCGGCCTAATTTGAAGCTGATTGTTACCTCCGCAACGATTGATGCGGATCGTTTTTCCAAGCATTTTAATAACGCGCCGGTGATAGAAGTGTCGGGCAGGACGTATCCGGTCGAGGTGCGTTATCGGCCGGTTACTACTGATGATGAGGGTGATCATGATATTTATCAGGCCATTTTGGATGCGGTGGACGAAATAACACGAATCGGCGCAGGCGATATTTTGGTATTTCTTCCCGGTGAACGTGAAATCCGGGGGGCTGCCGAGGCATTACGTAAACATCATTTTGACCGCCTCAGACCAGGTGTGCCCGGGATGGAATTGTTGCCATTATTTGCGCGCTTGTCGGTTAAGGATCAGGAGCGAATTTTTTGGCCAGGAAACGCGCGCCGGATTGTACTGGCGACTAATGTGGCGGAAACTTCGTTAACTGTTCCCGGTATCCATTATGTGATTGATACAGGGCAGGCACGCATTAACCGCTACAGTTATCGCAACAAGGTAGATCAGTTGCAGGTGGAAAAAATTTCGCAAGCCTCCGCAAATCAGCGCGCGGGGCGCTGTGGACGGTTAGCGAGTGGTGTATGTATTCGGCTTTATACGGAAGATGATTATCTTTCCCGGCCAGAATTTACTGACCCTGAAATTTTACGTTCTTCCCTGGCGGCTGTAATTTTACGCATGAAATCCCTGAAAATTGGAGATGTGGAAAATTTTCCGTTCCTGCAACCGCCGCAACCGCGCATGATAGTAGATGGCTATCAATTACTGGCGGAACTGGGTGCGGTTGACGATAGCAACCGATTAACACCGATTGGCTGGCGGCTGGCAAAATTTCCCATTGATCCCAAAATTGCGCGCATGATACTGGCGGCGAAGCATGAGAATTGCCTGAATGAAATACTTATTATCGCATCTGCGCTCAGTCTTCAGGATCCTCGTGACCGGCCATTCGAACGGCAGGATGCCGCTGACAGAGCGCACCTGCAGTTTCAGGATGAGCGGTCGGATTTCCTTGGTTTTTTGAAGTTATGGGATTTTTTTGATGATTTATTAAAGCATAAGAAATCGAACCGTAAGCTGATTGCGCAGTGTCAGGAATATTTTCTGTCACATCGGAGAATGCGCGAATGGCGCGAGATTCATGGACAGCTGCATGTGCTGATAAAAGAGCTGGGGTTCAAACCGAACCAGATTGCAGCAGGTTATGATGAAATTCATCGTGCATTACTGGCGGGTTTGTTGGGCAATATCGGGTTTAAATCTGAGAAAGACAACGAGTACCAGGGTGCGCGCGGCATCAAATTTTCAATTTTTCCAGGTTCAGTACTTAAGAAGGGAAAATCCAAATGGATTGTTACCGCAGAATTAGTTGAGACAACCAAGCTGTATGGACGTTGTGTCGCTAAAATTGATCCATCATGGCTGGAAAGAATTGCCGGGCAATTATGTAAAAAGCATTATTTTGATGCGCATTGGGAAAAAAAGTCGGCGCAAGTGACAGCCTATGAACGAGTAACACTCTATGGCCTTACCGTGATGCCCAAGCGGCGTGTACATTACGGCCCAATAAATTCAAATGACGCGCGTGAAATTTTTATTCGTGGTGCGCTGGTGGCGAGTGACTTTATTACCCGAGCAACATTTTTTGAACATAACCGACAACTTGTTCGTGAAGTAGAAGAGCTGGAGCACAAAACGCGCCGTCAGGATGTGCTGGTTGACGAGCAAGAAATTTATGCTTTTTATGATGCGCGCATTCCTGAACGGATTTACAACGGGGCAGGCTTCGACAAATGGCGTAGACAGGCGGAACAGAAAGACCCTCAACTGTTGTATCTTACCCGGGAATACCTGATGCGCCATGCGGCGGGGAGTGTAACTGAAGAACAGTTTCCTGAAAGCATGCAGTTGGACCGGGAAAGTGGTTTGCCGCTTCACTATCGCTTTGAACCCGGTCATATACTGGATGGCGTAACTGCCACGATTCCGTTGTCACACCTGAACCGGCTCAATCAAGCCCCATTTGATCATCTGGTACCGGGTCTGATTCGCGAGAAAATTACCTGGTATTTTAAAATGTTACCAAAGCAGATCCGGCGGCATCTGGTGCCGTTGCCAGAATCAGTTACACAGTTTTTGGAAAATCTAAAGCCAGGTGATCAATCTATTATTTTGACCGAATTATTGGCAAAATTTGTTCATCGGAAAGTGGGCGCGCCGATTTCCAGTAATGTTTGGGAAGATAAAGAACCACCCTTGCACCTGCAGATGAACTATAAAGTGGTTGATGATGCCGGCCATGAATTGGCGATGAGTCGGGACCTCGCGCAGCTACAGTCGCAACTCGGCCAGGCGGCACAATTAACTTTTGCGCAAGTGGATGATGAAGAAAAGAACAGTATAGAGCGTGATAATGTCATGCGTTGGGATTTTGGCGATTTACCCGAAGAAATTACATTTACCCGAATGGGAAAACAACTGACCGGTTACCCAGCATTGGTGGATCAGCAGGCATGTGTTGCGATACGTCTATTTGATACCCGTCAAGCCGCCAAAGAAAATATGCGGGCTGGTGTCCGGCGGTTGTTGCGTTTCGAACTTAAGGACCGGATGAAACAATTGGAAAAAAACCTGCCGGGACTGAAACAGGCGGTTTTGCAATTGACTACACTTTTCCATCCTGATGAACTCAAACAGGATATGTTAACCGCCATTACAGACCGGGCATTTATTGGTGGTGATGCATTGCCACGCAACGAAAAAGATTTTATCGCACAGAAACAACGAGCACGAACGCGATTACCTGCCGTGATCGAAGCGCTGGCTCAAATCACGCAGAAAATTGGGGGTGAAGTTCAGGCATTACTGCAACGGTTGTCTGCGAATGGCACGGGGAACGAAAGATTAAGAAATGAATTGAATATACAATTGCGTCAGTTGCTTTTTCCTGGCTTTCTTAGCGTTACTCCGTGGGAACGGTTGCAACATTACCCTCGATATCTTAAAGGCATGCACATGCGCCTGGAAAAATT